>JBHHTZ010000003.1:0-31584 GCA_046753605.1 Anaerolineae bacterium | reverse complement strand
CACCTGACTTCCGGCAACTCACCAACGTCTTCCGGTGAAAGCCACCACCTGGAATACGGCAGCGGGCAGCGGAAACCGAGGTTCCCGCTGCCCGCTGCCCCATTTGCGGCGTGGCGTGCTATTTGCTGTGAGATCGAGTGTGTTGGTGCTTGCCATTCCCCCCGTTCGGATAGCCGTTGCTATGACCGTTGCGTCGAACAAGTCGTTCTTCCAGAACGCCGAGCTTGCGCTCGGTGCGGCTGATCAGGGCCTTGGCGCCGGCCAGCCGATAGCGTGTCCACTGGAGAGATCGGCGCCACGTCGGCCATTCCTGGGGTTCGAAGGCCCACTGAACCACCGCCGCCCCCCAGGTGAGGCCGCCCCCGAAGCCTACCAGCACCACACGGTCCCCGGGTTGAAGCCTTCCCTCTTCGACAGCCTCGCACACAGCTATGGGCACCGACGCTGAGGACGTGTTCCCGTAGCGATCCACATTGACAAAAACCCTGTCCATTGGCAACTCAAGATAGCGGGCCGCTCGCTTGATGATCCGCAGGTTGGCTTGATGGGGCACAAACAAGTCGATGTCGTCGATCTCCAGGCCGGCTTCTTCGATCGCCTCCTTAGCCACCCGCCCCATGACTCTGGTTGCGAACCGGAACACCTCCCGACCCTCCATCTGAAGGGTACACATCCCATTGTTTGTGGAATCCCAACTTGGCGGATTTCGCGACCCTCCTCCAGGTATAATCAGCAAGTCAGCCCCAGATCCATCGGCTCCCAGCGCGAAAGACATCACCCCCCCCGGCTCATCGCTGGCTTGCAGGAGAAAGGCGCCGGCCCCATCGCCGAACAGCACACTGGTGGTCCGATCTTCCCAGTTGAGCCATCGCGTCAGCATTTCTGCACCGATCAGCAAGACGTTGTCATACCCTCCACTGTGAATCATACTTGCAGCCACATTGAGCCCATAAAGGAAACCGGAGCACGCAGCGTTTAGGTCAAATGCCGCGGCATGGCTGGCGCCCAGGGCCGTCTGGACCAGGCAGGCTGTCGATGGGAGAAGATAGTCGGGAGTACAAGTGGACACGATGATGAGATCGAGGCGGGCCGGATCGAAATTGGCAAGCTCCAAGGCAGCACGGGCCGCCTTGATCGCCATATCAGATGTCGCCTCGGTCTTTTCAGCTATTCGACGCTCGGCAATCCCCGTCCGCGAGCGAATCCAGTCATCCGACGTATCAATGAACTCCGCAAGATCGTTATTCGTCACAACGTTCTCTGGAACGTATCTACCCCATCCTACGATATGTGCGTACCGCATGTTACACCCCTTTACACAAGAAACGGGCGCCGTGGGGAGCCAGTATCCAGTGATCAGTAATCAGTGATCAGATTCCGACTACTGATCACTGATTACTGTTTACTGATCACTGGTTACTGGTCGCTTACCCGTCCGACACCCATTGTCAGACTACGTTGAGATTCCAGGGTGGTACAACACGGAACGATGCCAACAGTTACGGGTGCCGGCTCGGATTGCCGAATCTGCGTCGATGTGCTACAATCTCGGTTGGCTTCGAGCTGTTGAATGGTTGTTTGAGAGGGTGGAACATGGACACTGGTGAGAGCAGAAGTACCACGGAATCTCTTCTGGAGTACGTTCTGGACGTACTGGATGTCCACACGTATAGGCTGGAGGATCGCGGGGACACTGTCGTATTCACGGGCCGGCTGCGAGAAGAGCCCGATCACGCATTCGCGCGCCTGCAAGCGCACATCCGCCCGTTGGGCTACCATGCCCTGCTCCGGCGAGACCGTGGTCAGGACATCATCGTCACCACCCCGGCACCCGAGGCGAGCGCGGCGTCACGTCCATGGCTGAACGTGCTGCTTTTCATCGCCACCATCCTGACAACCCTCATCGCTGGAGCGTTGATGGAACGCCAATTACCCTGGACGGGTCTGGATGCACTGGTGGCCGGCGCCCCCTTCTCCCTGGCGATCCTGAGCATCCTGGGAACTCACGAGTTGGGGCACTACTTCGTGGCACGGCACTACGGGATGGATGTCTCGTTGCCCTATTTTATCCCCTTTCTCCCGTTTCCATTCGGCATCGGCACGATGGGCGCCGTCATTCGGATGAGGTCTCCCATGACCAGCCGCAAGGCGCTGTTCGATGTGGGGTTGGCCGGCCCGGTGGCCGGCCTGGTGATCGCGATTCCCGTGCTCGTCATCGGTCTGCGCCTGTCCGAGTTGGCGCCGGCCCATGCCGCCGGGACCAACATGGCGTTGTTGCTCGGCGAGCCCCTGCTCTACAAAGGCATTGCGCGCCTGGTCCTGGGTCCACTGCCAGAGACTGTGAGCGTGCAACTCAGCTCCATCGCGTTTGCCGGATGGGTGGGGCTGTTCGTGACGGCCATGAACCTGCTCCCAGCCGGCCAGTTAGACGGAGGTCATATCGCTTACGCCGTATGGGGACGAGCGCATCGCTACCTGGCTCAGACCACGTTTGTGGGGCTGGTCGCCATGGGCATCGGGCCATTTCTGCTGAGCAAGCTACCTGGCATGGGGACGGTCCCCGGCTGGTCTGGGTGGCTGATCTGGGCCCTCCTCCTCAGCGTTTTTGGCCTGCGTCACCCGCCGGCTCTGGACGACGTAACCCCCCTCGCCGGCCCACGCCGCATCGCCGGCGTCCTGGCCATCGCCCTCGTCGTGCTGCTGATCACGCCAGTGCCCTTCAGCATCCAATAGGGATATTGGGTATTGGATATTGGGTATTGGACATGCCTAATACCCAATATCCAATACCCAATATCTAGTATCGATCGAGGGCTTCCTGCAGATCCCCCAACAACTCGTCGCTTATCCTTTCCTCACGTTTGATTGCGCGTCGGATGTAGCTTTTCAGTTTCTTGACGTGAAGAACGTCAGCCGGCACACCGTCGATGTGAAGGTCAACACCCGGATGCGTGAAGACGACGGCCCCGTTGACTGGAATATCTGCATCGGGGAACTCCTCATCCAGAACCCCCTCCATCCGATCCACGTCGCGTGCCAGTTGCTGGACTGGATCCCCCAGGCGTTCACGGCTCAAGCTCTGCAGCCGTTTGAGCAGGTTTTGCTGGTGCTTCCACCTGCCATTGGCGTAGCGCACCGTGTCACCGTGGCGTTTGATGGTGAAAACCGTCACGCCGTAGGGCGAGACGAGCACATGGTCAACCGGCAAAGTGTAGTTGTAGAGAGCGTACTTGTTGTCAAAGCCTTTCAGCGCGCTTTCCAGCGCCTGGTCAGCGCGCGGTTCCTGCACCCACTTGTCGGCCAGGTAGATGCCAATACTGGACAGAAACATACCTACGATCAAGGCAATGTAGGTGGCTACGATCATGACGGGCGCCTGCCACCGAAAGGAAACTATCAGACCACCCACCAGGATGAGCAATCCCCCAAACGCGGTCCACCGTCCCAGGCGCTGCCGGCTCTCCACCAAAGTCTGATTCGTTCTTACTTTCAAGAGTCACTCCTCGGCTTGCTCAATTCCGATTCAACGCGGCTGATACCCAACCGAATGGCCTCGACGACGTTCTGCTGCACGGCCTGGTGAGCCACTTCGATGGCTCTGGCGATTGCTGTGGCGTCGGAACGACCGTGACCAACGATGACCACACCATCCACACCTAGCAGAGCGCCACCGCCATACTTGCGGTAATCTAGCCGGCCTTTCACCGCGCCAAACGCCCCCTTGGACAGCACAGCGCCGGCCATCGCCAGCGGGCGCCGGCGAATCTCCTCCTCCATGATCTCCATCAACAGCCCAGCCACCCCCTCACTGAGCTTGATGATGACATTGCCCGTGAAGCCATCGGTCACGACCACGTCGGCCAGGCCACGCGGGATGTCTTTTCCTTCTACGTTGCCGATGAAATTGAGATCGCTGTTTGCCAGTAGCTCGAAGGCTTCTTGCACTAACTGGCTGCCCTTGCCCGGCTCCTCGCCGTTGGAGACCAACCCGACGCGCGGATTCTGAAAGCCCAACACCAGCTCCGCATAAGCAGCGCCCATGATGGCGAACTGGTGGAGATAGGCCGGCTTGACATCGGCGTTGGCGCCCACGTCCAGTACGAAGCAGTGACCTGACCGGGTCGGGAAGATGGTAGAGAGCGCCGGTCGCTTGACGCCTTTGATACGCCCCAGGTGAAACAGTGCAGCCGCCAGGACGCCGCCGGTGTTGCCGGCAGACACAAAAGCATCCGCTGTACCACGACGGACCAGCTCCATGCCGACCACCATGGACGAATCCTTCTTGGCCCGGACAGCGCCGGCGGGGTGCTCATCCATTTCAATCACCTCACCGGCGTTGACAACCGGAAGGTCGAGCCCCGTCGCATTGTGTTTGGCGAGTTCACGGTTGATCGCGTCCTCACGCCCGACCAGGGTGACTGTGGCATCTTCCAGCGAGCGTGCAGCACGGACGGCGCCTTCCACAGTCACAGCCGGCGCCTGGTCGCCGCCCATAGCATCCAGAACGATATTCATGGCCCTTCCCATCGGAAACGTATCGAAGCGGAACTTGATGGGGTAAGTATACCATTCCGGCGAAGGAATGGCAAAGAAGATTATGGTTAGAGAGGAGTTAACCGACCGCTATTCGCACATTCCGCTCATCTCAGTCGTGCCGACTGAGATGTCGAGGATGTCGATGAAACCGTCCGCATTCGCGTCGTAGGCAGCGTCGTAGTCGGGGTCGCCAGCCTGTGCGTGCCAGCGGCTGGACATCTCGCTAATGTCCTCCAGCGTGACAGTGCCGTCGCCATTGAAATCACAAGAACACACTATGCTGGTGGGCGTCGGTGTCGGCGTACTGCTGGGCGTGGGTGTTGAGGTACTGGTGGGCGTCGGCGTCGGAGTATTGGTGGACGTCGGTGTCGGGGTGCTGCTGGGTGTTGGCGTTGGTGTGTTGGTCGGCGCTGAAGAGCCCGGATAGATGAAGCGGATGCCGTCAACGTCGTTCTGGTGCAGCGTACGCTTAGTGGTGCCGGCTGATATCGCATAGTACATCACAGCAGATGGAGCGTTGTCGTGTTCCAGTTGCAGATAGTGGCCGAACTCGTGCAGCGCGACGCTCTGAAGGTCAAACTCGCCCCCGCTTGGCGAGCCGCTGGTGTCCCAGTGGTAGTAGTCATTGATCACCATGTCGGCTTCAACGATCTCGCCACCCGCGTAGAACCAGATCCAGGTCGTGCCCAGGACACTTGTGCCGCCCTGGTCCTTCCACATAATGTCGTTCTGACCGTTCATACCCTTGTCTGTCGCCGTAGACGAGCCACCATAAGTGAACTCGAAATCAGCTCCATCGACGTTTGTCCAGGTGTCAGCGGCGGCCTGGATGGCCTGAAGTGCTTGTGCTGACGGAACATCGGTTGTGTTTACGTTGACGCGGTAGTCCTCGCCCATGGGATTGGGGCCAGACCAATATCTCCCGTTGTACACAAAAGTCAGAGGCTGAGGGAGGTCTGATGACGGCCCTGACCCGCCACGCGGTGGATTGCCCATCGCCGGCGGCAACCGGGATGCCCAGTCGACCGGCAGCGCTGAGGTGATGCCATGCGTATCCATGATTCCCAGAATGCGCCGGACGAGGGTGATCAACGGCACGGCCATGTCTATCTCATCTTTCATTGCCCAGCCTTGCCGGATGGTGTATTTACCCTGAATGGACCCCAGAACCCGATAGCCGCCGGCCGGCGATGGCTCCAGAAACACCAACACCTCCTCGCCCGGAACGAAGTGCGGCGCCGGCTCCACCCACAAGCCGACGTCGCCGACGACACCGCCTGGCGTTCGGATCACCAGCTTCTCCTCAGACATACGCCCCTTGATCTGATCCAGGACGTCCACGGTGCTGCTTGTGAGGATGACAGTCTTGTCGCGGTTCCAGGCGCTGGACTGCCCGGTGACACGCCCACGCATAATGAGGCCGGCACGGAGCGTTAGTTCCGTCAGACTCCAGGGCGTCACGGCAGCCTCAGCGGCCGGCACAGCCAACGCCACTATGAATCCTACAGCGAGGCAGTAGACCACGACTCGCCGGCTCCACGCCAGGTGATGCTTCTTCATCTCGTGTCTCCCATAGAACAGATTCTTACCTTGAAGACATGTGTCCAGGGTAGGCCGGCAGCCCATGCACACGCCCGGCCTTGAACTGCCAGCGCTCAACTCCATGATAGCACAAATGACTTGAGCCTCAACGTCGCGGTTATCAAACTTTCGTGAATTCTGGGGGAGGAGCGTCGAGCAAGCATCATGCTGGACCTGGGCAGTCGTGCCGGCCTCAGCGCAGAGCCGAACATGCCGGGACGGCCATGAATTGGGAGGTTGGAGCAAACAGGGGCGGATGGAGAACTCAGGAGGGGCAAAACTGCAAATCTACAATCTCAAATCTGAAATGTGAAATCAAGTCGGGTGGGCTGGGCAAGACAGCGTACGTGGAACCGTTGTCTCGCCCAGCCTGTCCACCCTTCTCCTCCTCTGAGAGGCGGGGACAGAGGGGCAAACACTCCGTCCCCCGTCGAGTGGGGATGATTCTACGTGTGCCATGCTGTGCCTCTTACCAGCGAATGGGCACAGAACAGCCGTGATACCGTACGCTCCCTACGCCTCGGAAGCAGCCGCCCTCGCCGCTGGCTTCTTCATCACAAACATGAGGATCACAGCGACGGCAACCAGCACCCTCGAGATGTAGAAGCCGTTGTCGTACGCGCCAGTCGCCTTGTCCACCTGGGCGCCGATTCGGCCGGCAGCGACGCCGGCGAAGCCCCAGGACGTGAGGATCAGGTCGTAGTTATTGCTATCCACGGCAGACAGATTGGCTGCGTTTCCGACGAGAATTCAAACTCCTGCGGGATGAACACACCGAACGGGCATCGACCGCACCACTCTCCTTGCTCACCGCAGGTGTCGCTCAGTTCAGTGCGCGACGCGCGCGATTCTACGTAGCGGTTCAGGTCCCCGAGCAGGGCTCGAACCTCTGCCTCGCCTGGTTCCTCCTGCACTTCGATGCGCTCGCGCATCAGTTTCGACAAACGGACAAGGATCTCAGGCAACACCTTTTCATTGCGCTGGAGCCGCTCCACAAACTTCGCTGTCTGGTCTCCACGACGTCTGTTCATCGAGCAGCTACCGCCCTTCCGGTGAAGCCGGCCCCGAGTTCGTTGAAGGGCGCAGGGCAAGCTTCTGTGCAAACGCCTGGATCTCCAGGGCCTCCTCCGTCCGCCCCAGGCCGAGCAGGGCAAAGCCCTTGCCGATCTGGGCGTCCTCGATGTCAGGCTCGACTGAGAGCGACCCTTCGAACAGGGTGAGTGCTTCTTCGAACCGCCCCAACTCGGTCAGTGCCAGGCCGGCGCTCACTTTTGCGCCGACATTGTCGGGGCGCAAAGTCAGCGCCGCGTCGTAGTAGCCCAGCGCGTCCTCCAGCCGGCCATAGTCGGCCAGGGCGGCGGCGGTGCGCACGCAGGCTGTGTACTCGTTCTCGCTCCGGCGCACCGTCTCAAAGAAGGCTGTCTCGACATGCTGCCACCCGTTCTCAAACACCGGCGCGAAGTGGCCGGGCAACAGCCGCTCCACCTGGTATCCCATCAACTTACGGAGAGATTCGATCAACTGGTCCCAATCCCCCGTCTCAGCGTCAGGTTCACCCAGGCGGATTAGCTCGTCAGTGGGCGGGAACACCAAATCCTGAGAGAAGAGGGCCTGGCCGTCTCGATGATACAGGCAGATGCCGCCAGGGGTATGCCCCGGCGTGTATACTACCTCCAGGTGATAGGCGCCGACCTCCAGCACATCGCCATCGTGAAGCGGCAGCAGCTTGTCCTGTGTGCCGAGCTGCCGCGCGATCTCCGGGAGGCTAACGTCTCCCATGAACGTGTATGCGAATGCCTCCTGGTGCATGTACACGTCAGCATCGCAGTACAACAGCAGCCGGCCTAGCGCGCCAACGTGGTCGTAGTGGGGATGGGTCAGGATGATGCGCTCGACCCGGCCCACCCCTTCCGGGTACTGGGCGTCCAGTTCGTGGATGATGTCCGACGTGTTGCCGGCGTCGATCAGCGTCCGGCCTTCATCCATCACGTACACGTTGGACGTGTGGCGCTCAATACTGGGTGATAGCCAGATTCCCTCGAGTTGGGGGTCGTGGTCTCCAAGATGAATCATACGCTCGCTTACTCAGGCAGTCCGCCAGGTATTTCCGCTGCGGCGGCGGGTGGCCGGCTGTCATCGTAAGCCAAGAGATTATCTAGCACCTCATTGATCCCCAGTACGCGCTCCAGACCCTTGTCCATGCGGGGAAAGACCTCAGCCGGGTACGCGGCGCTAGCTGTCTCGTAGCACACCAAGCCGGGCACGCCGCGCCCGAAGTCATCTTCCAGCGCGCCCTTGGCGCCGAACACTGGCCGCATGGCTACGCTAGGCCCAACCGTGGCGCGATGGTAGTGAGGAAACAGGTCCTCGATCTCGTTAACGTCGAACACCTCGACCGTTACACCTTTCCCCTTGAGTTGCTCCAATTGCCCCAGGGCTTTCTCGTTATCGGTGTGATATCGTGCCGCCGGCTCATCCGTTGGGCTGTAGTAGAACCGCACAAGCTCGAACTTCATGTTGTTCTCCCTTCCTTGTCTGTGTTCTCTTGGTCAGATTCACCTGTTTCGAGGTATTTCATGATTTTCTGCCGCTGCTCGCGTTCCCACTCCAGGACGTCGCTGCCAACGACCTCGCTCAGGATGGCTAGCTCGTGATCCACACGCTCCCGGGACGGGTAATCGAAGTAGTCGACCCCCGTCTCTCGGTTAATGCACACCATCCCCATGTTGGACAGGGAACCAGAGGCGATCCCGAAGGTGATTTCAACCTGGTTTTTCTCTTCGTTCAGATATATGCCGTTGAAGGACTGAAAGATGTAGTCATACTCCACCTCACAGACGATGTCCCACGCTCTTTCCAGCCAGCCTTTGATCTCACTCTGGCTCAAATGTGGATCAGCATAAATGAGAGGGTAGTCCTCGTATGTTGACAATACACGACCTTTCAATGATTACTGGCGGATCAAGGGGGCGCCGGCAATGGAAACCGGCGCCCCCCAATCTCCGTATTCGAAGCGGGTGACGTCGCTTACTCGAAGCCGTTGGCCTTCAGAAAGGCCCGTGTCGCCGCTTCCTTCTCGTCCGCCTCCGCCCGGTGCTCTTCACACGACTTCTCGTGCATGAAGGCGCCGGAGCCGACGTACTCCTTGAAGATGGCGATAGTGTAGGGGTACTCCGTGTATGTGCAGTAACCCCAGCAGTGCTCCATAATCTGCGGCGCCAGGGCTGGCTCAAAATGAGAACATACCTGCTGTGCTTCTTCCACGGAGTTGTAGACCTTGTCACCGACATTGAATGCCATGGATGTGATTCTCCTTTCTACACCGAATCTCTCAGTTGACACGGTGGGTTGTCGTCAGTCAACGAGCCTTCCAGCGGAAAGACAGGCTGGGCCGGCTCTCACTAGCTAGGCCCTGACCCGACCGAGGCCCTTCGCCTCGTAGATCTTTTCCCACATGCTGCCGACCAACTCTTCCGGCGTTAGGGGCCGGCCGGCCATGAGATTGCCACGGGCGTTCTCCTCGCGGGGAATCGGTGAGCCCACGTAGTCTGCTCGGGCCAACACCGGCGGCGCCACCTTGCCTACCTCCTCAATGCCCTGATAGTCCACGGTCTCGGCAAAGCCGGGCAACTCGTACGTCTCGGCGTCGGCTCCGGTCACCTCAGTGGGGCCGTCCAACAACTGGCCATTGTCCTTCTTAACGTAGTACACCGTGTCACAGCCGGCGCACTTGAAGTTCCCTTCATAGTCCCAGAAAGAGTACGGATCCAGGTAGTTCCGGATCTCGCACTTGGAGCATACGATGATCGACATGTATATCCTCCTCGTAGTTATACATCATCAGAGGGACGTCACCCTCAATCCAACAACGCCCCTCGGCGTGATCCTAGATGATTTGCCGCTCTTCCATATCCCGGATCTCACCCATGGTGAAGCCCAGGAGCTCCTGGTAGATGAACTCATTGTCAGCGCCCACGGGCTTCATGGACCACCGGATTCGGCGCGGCGTGTCGGACATCATCGCCAGCGGACCCTGATGGCACAACTCCCCGAAGTAGGGGTCGTCGATCCAGAGGATCTCGCCGCGCTCCAGGTAGTGCGGGTTGGTGGCCACTTCCTTGGAGCTCCACACGGGCTGGCTGTTGATGCCATTCTCCTCGGTCAGGATGCGGTACACGTCCTCCTTGGACTTATCGGCCGCCCACTTCTCGATCTCGGGGTAGAGGGCTTCCTGTGCCTCCGCCTCAATGCGATCATCGTGAGTGGCATACTGCTCTGCCAGATCAGCCCGGCCCATGACGTCGCACAGCTTCTTGAAGTCTGCGTCTGTGTAGGCGCTGACCAGGATGTAGCCCACCTCCTGCTCCAACGGGATGTCGGAATCGGGGTAGGAGGACTTGCCACACTGGATGATGCCGTGGACGGAGAGGTTGCGGTCCCAGTTACCCCAGCGCTGTGTCACCAGGCCAAAGCGGCCCCACAGCGGCAACGCCGCTTCCATCTGACGGGTGACGCCATGTACCTGCGAGTACTCGACGTAGTTGCCCTCACCAGAGACAAACTCCCGCCAGTAGAGAGACGCCAGACAAGCTGACGAGCCCATCTGGCCGCCCCAGTAGTCAGCCAGCCAGATGGTGTGCTTGGAGGGGGTACCGCCGTACTTCCTCGGCAGACCTGTCATGGAGAAGTTACCGCCCTGGGACTGTCCCAGGATGTCGTACGAAGCGCGCTTGCGGCCCGGTCCCCAGCCGCCGAAGCCGCCCATCCATGTCTGGACGAGCCGTGGGTTGACCGTCTCGGCGGCATCGTAGCCGAAGCCCCAGCGAGCGAACGTGCCGGGGCGGAAGTTCCACAGCATCATGTCGGCTTTGCGCATCAGGCTGTGCATCACTTCCTTGCCTTCGGGCTTGCGCAAGTCTAGACTGATGAAATACTCGTTGGGATTGGCACCCATGAACCCCATACCGGTGCCTCGGTCCGGCACCCAGCGGGACACGGGGTACAGATATGGCTCGTTGTACGGTGTGGTGTGACGCATCGGCTCACCCAGGCGCGGCATTTCGATCTTGATGGTCATGGCGCCCAGTTCGGCCAGGTAGCTGGCCGAGGCCGGCCCCAGAATGTACTGCGTCGGGGACAGGGCGATGTAGCCCTTGAGCGCCTCTGGCTTCGAGGCTGCCGCCTGGGGGTCGAACACCGTACGACAGTATTCTTCAAAGGACATCTTGTCCAGATCTTCAGGCTTGTATTCTACGACCTCCCTCAACATGGAGGACCTCCTTCTTCTCAGCTCTTACTCGGTGATTTACGGACGCGAGAATGCTAGCACCTTAGTCGAAACCGCCTGTCGAACGACTGAAGTCGTTACTACGGGCTTCTCAACGGGCACTAGATGACGTTGGCGGCCTTCAGGTTCCGCAGTTCCTCGGCGGTGAGGCCCACGAGCCGTTTATACACGTCCTCATTATCGTAGCCGGCCGGGCGGCCAAGCATCTTCACCCGCGCCGGGGTCTTGTACATCTGGTTTGGAGGCGTGCCAAACAGCACCTTGCCGTAGTGCTGAGTCTCATTCGCCATCAGATGTCCCCGATACTTGAAGTGGGAGTACTCGGCCACCTCATCGATGAACAACACACCACCGGATGCGACTTCCTCTTCCAGCAGCGCGTCCTCGGCCTCCTGGCGGCTCTTGTCCTTGCCCCACTCCGACAGCACGGTGTAGGTCTTGACCTGCATGTAGTGCCCCAGACGATCTGTCACCAGGCGCAGGCCGGGGTCTTCGACGATGAGTTGCTCCAGGTCGGGCCGGTCTTTGGCCACCGTCTTCCAGATGCGGTACCACAGCCGGTCGTGGCCGCCGCCCACCATCAGGAAGCCGTCACTCACCGGGTTCACGGCGTAGATGTTGATAGCCAGGTCCCAGTTGCCGTAGCGCGGCCGGATGCTGCCGTCGAAGCCGTACCACAGCCAGTTGTAGTCAATGATGCGGATGTTGCCGTTGGCGGCCGTGTTCTCAATGAACTGGCCCTTGCCGGAGGTCTGGTCGCGGTAGATCAACGCTGCCAGGGCGCTGTGGACAGCACCCGTGGCGCACACGTGATCCAGGAACCACAGACCCGAGCGCGTGGGCCGGCCACCGAAAGCTTCCGGTGCGCCCGTACCGTGGGTGAAACCGCTGGCGCACTGTCCCGTCGGCTCCAACTCGCCGGGGCGGTCCTTGGCGGGACCCCACTGGCCGCGCTGGCCCAGCCATACGTAGACCAGTCGCGGGTTAATCTTGGAGAGTTGGCGGTAGCCAATGCCCCACTCGTCGAACTGGCCCGGCGGGTAGTTCTCCACCAAGACGTCGGCCTGGAGAGCCAGGCGGCGCAGGATCTCCCGCCCTTCCTCCGTCTCCAGGTTCAAGGTGACGGACAGCTTGTTGCGGCACTCTTGCAAGAACTGCGGGCCGCAGGGCTCACCGGTCTCGCTGTCGAAGAAATAGTAGCGCCGGCGACCAAAGGGCACATACCGGCGAGACGGATCGCCGCCGATAGGCTCCACCATGATCGTGTCGGCCCCCATCTCCGCGAACATCGATGAGAACCAGTGAGTAGCCATGTTGTTGATACCACAATCCAGGACCCGGAGCCGGCTCAGTGCATCGTATTTCGAGTCCTCGTCGCGCCAGTGGAGGCGGTCTTCCAGAAACCTGGACCACTCCACCTCAGCCTCGGGTGCGCCGGCATAGACTTCCTCAAAGCTGAGAATCGGACTCAGCGGCCACAGTAATCCTTCTGTTTCCTGCTGTATGTCCTCAAGTGTTCGTTCTGCCATGCTTCCTCCTCGATGTATCAGCTTGGTAGTTACAGAAGATAGTGATAACTGCTCAGGTATACTAAGCAGCCATACAGCCATCTCGGCTCACTGATGAGAATTGCCTGATCAGTTGGCGGTCCATCACCTCCTTACGATGACTTAGGCTGAAATCCAGTCCGGTGGTAACATCTGGAATTGACGTATTCAGTTGGGTTCTGGGGGCGTGACTCGAATCGGCAAATGGCTGACGGCTTCAGAGATTCCTCTGACTGAAGTCGCCTCCATACTCCACTCATTCTCGCCAGCCCCAGCCACAATCTGGGTCAGGGTGGGTCGCGATGTAAAAGACAGGGCTATCAGTATTTCTCAAGACAGGGGCCCGGGACACGCCGGCATGATGTGCCAGCGGGAGCATGGGCGGACTGGTTGGCAACACATCGCAGCGGCGATGCAAGCGGGGTGCGTTTGGGAATTGTATGTGGTTGGGGAGAGGACCAGAGCACATTGGATTACAGTACATGAGAGCTGATTGGACTATCTCGTCTCCTTCACTCACCGCACCGCCGTTCATGTCGTGTTGCAATCGCATCTCTTCCAGGGACCACTGCACCAGGGCCAATGCTGCTATGAGCGATCCGCATGAATCCTGATTGTGTTTTGAATCCGCCGATCGATCCGCTACTGAGGGAACCGGGACAACCCTGACGCAATGTGGTGTGTTTTTGCCTCGCTAGAGCGCCCCCGTTGATTTGCTAGTTAGGGAAGAAGTTCAATTGCTTAGTTGTGAAGCGTTTTTCCTAGAGGTGCGTGCCTATTATATCAAAATAGCGTTTGTTTGTCAAGGCGCGGTTCTGGTGATTACCCACAAGTCCATTTTGGCCCATCTTGACCAGCCCAGCACAGGCTCATCACCGCTCATTTCTGGGGACATGAGCGTCATTATGTTGCCATTTCTGACCATTCGCGAGATGGGGGTAATCACCAGCCCCTATCTTTGATGGGCGAAGGTCTCCTGACCGAGCCCGATTCGCCTCGGTTGGGAGACCTTCGGCGATCAAACAACGCTCGTTTGCGAAATGTGCCATTGTCAAAGTAATCACCAGCCCCTATCTCTGTGTCCTGGGATCGACGAAGTCGCGGAGGCCATCGCCGAGCAGGTTGAAGCCCAGGATGGCGGTAGCAATCGCCAGGCCCGGGAACACGGCCATCCACGGGGCCAGGGCCATATAGGTGCGAGCCTCCTCCAACATCAGCCCCCAACTGGGCGAATCTCAGATGCGCGAGCCGGCCCGCCCGTACTCCAGGCGCTTCCACGCCGCCACGACCGCCACCGTGATGATGACGGCGACGATGACTTCAGGGATGCCATGGGTCACACCGACGGCCAGCGCAGTGCCGGCGTCCAGGTAGCCCCGCACAACCGCCATCCCCAACACGCCAATAGTGTTCGTCAGCGTACCCACCGCCGCTGCGACTCCAACGGCGACAATCTCATTGACGCGCCGCAGCGCCGCATACGAATAGTAGGCCGTGATGCCGATAAACATCCGGGGCAGAATCGCCACTAGCGGATCCTTGAACAGCGGAACCTGGGCCCGCAGGAAGCTGTAGATGCCGAAGATAGTCCCGATCAGCCAGCCGACGGGCGAGCCTTCCAGCACACCGCCGATGATGGCCGGAATGTGCATGGTGGTGGCCGAGCCGGCCGCCGTGGGCACCGGGATGAAGCCAATGGGTGTCGAGCCCAGCAGAATGGCGATGGCCGCCAGGATGCCGGCAACCACAATCTTGCGGGTCGTCAGCAGCGAGGACTGGCCAGTCCCAAGTGTACGTTCCATGAATTACTCCTTTCTCTGAGAAGTTGGGTCGTGCAAACGTCCAGGGTTCGAGGCGGAACTCGGAGGAACTGAACGGAACTGTAGGGGGCTGAACTGCTGCGTCTCAGCCGGCATCCGCAAGTTCCCCCAACTTCCTCTGAGTTCCACTACGCTCTCGTCTGGTCGCGCAATCACAGAAATAACTGCCCCAGTGCCGTGTCCAGAGCGGCGAAGTTGTACATCGTCATGAACACCGCTACGATGCCGACGACAGCCAACGCGACATAATCTATCGATGAGCTCTTCAGTTCGATCAGATGAGTCCGCCCTTTGCCGCCGCCGTAGCAGCGGGCTTCCATCGCCAGTGTCAGCACTTCGGCGCGGCGCAGGCTGCTGAGGAAAAGCGGCACCAACAGTGGCAGCATCTGCCGGGTGCGGCGAACAAAGTGCCAGCGGCTGGCGCCGCCGAAGTCGGCGCCACGCGACACCTGGGCTTTGACCAGGCGCTCAGCTTCCTGGGCCAGCGTTGGGACGAAGCGCAACGCGATGGTCAGCACCAGGGCCAGCTCGTGGGCCGGCACACCCACGCGGGCGAAGGGGCTCAGAAGCCGCTCGGTGCCGTGGCTCAGTTCCGTGGTCGGCGTAGTGAAGGTCAGGAGACTGACCAGCAAGTACAGCCCGAAAAAGCGCATGGTGGACACCAGCACCAGCTTGACACTACACGTGGTAATGCTGATGAACCACCACCCGGCCAACGCTTGACAATCGGTCCCGCCGACGAAGCCACCGCTACTGGTGAAGAGCAGTTGGAATACGGCAAAAGCTAGGATCCAGAGCAGCAGTGGGCGGAGCCCGCGCAAGGCGTACATGAAGGAGATGCGCGCCAGGGTGAACAGGCCGGCGATAATCACCAAAAGCACCACGTTGCCACTAAACGTCGGCGTGAAGCTCACCACGCCGACCAGCAGGATGAAGGCCAACAGCTTCGCCCTGGGGTCCAGTCGATGCAACACCGACCCCGTAGGCAGGTGCTGTCCAATCGTGACGTTTGCCAGGAACTCATACTCGGCCATCTGTTGTCACTCCGTGTAGCGACTGGTCGTGGTGCGCACTACGAACCTACCTCCACATACTCTAGCCATGCCTGTTCAATCTCCGCCGCGGCTTCGTCAACGGTCAAGGCATCGGTGCGCACATCCAGCCCCAGCACCCTCAGCCCCTGCATCACCTCGGCCATGGGCGGCACGCCAAGACCGTAGCCGGCCAGCAGGTCGGGGTGGGCGAAGATTTCACGGGGAGAGCCGCCGGCCACGGTGCGGCCATCGACCAGCACGTAGACCCGATCGGCGACCTGGGCGATGTCGTCCATATTGTGGGTCGCAATGATGATGGGCACGCCGGCCTCGCGGTGGAAGCGAACCAGCCAGCCCAGAAACTCGCGGTGGCTGGCCGGGTCCAGGCCGGCCGTCGGCTCGTCCAGCACCAGCACGCGCGGGCGCAGCGCCAGAACGCCGGCCAGCGCCACCTTCCGCCTTTCCCCGCCGCTCAGAGTGAAGGTAAGGCGATCCTTGAAGCCCTCAAAATCCAGACCGACCGCTTCCATGGCCCAGCGTACCCGCTCGCGCTGCTCGTCCAGCGACAACCCCAGGGCCTGTGGCCCGAAAGCGATGTCGTCACCCACGTAGCGTTCGAACAGTTGGTCCTCGGGCTGCTGAAAGACCAGCCCGACCGCGCGCCGCACCTGGCGCACATCGACCTTGCTGTCCGCCAGGTCCATCTCCTCCACCCAGACGTGGCCGGCCTGCGGGCGCAGCAAGCCGTTCAGGTGCTGTAGCAGTGTGGATTTGCCGCTGCCCGTCGGACCGATTAACCCGACGATTTCTCCACGTCTGACGCTCAGGTTCACGTCGTGCAGCGCAGTGGTTTCCAGCGGTGTGCCGGCCATGTACGTGTGTCGCAACCCTTCGACGACGATGGCCGGCTCCCGGCCGTCCTCCTGACCTGGTGCAAGCGTCCCCCCCGGCAACGAACCCCCGAACGGACCTGGCCCGCCGGCGCCATCTCTGTCGTGCAATGATTTGCCGTCCGCCACCTGAGACACTACAGCTTCAACCAATTCGTCGCATGTCAGCGCGCCGGCCCGCATGTTTGGAATCGAACGATGCAGTCGATGGGCCAACTGCGCGACCGGCGGCAGATCGAGACCCAGTTGCCGGAGCTTGTCGGCCTGGGTGAAGACCTGGCGCGTGGGGCCATCCAGCGCCACCTGGCCCTCGCTGAGGACGATCACGCGCTCCGCCTCGACAGCTTCCTCCATGAAATGCGTGATGTGGATGATGGCCATGCCGGCCTCGTGCAAGCTGCGAGCGATGTTCAGCACGTCGCGCCGGCCCTGGGGGTCGAGCATGGCCGTGGCTTCGTCCAGGATGAGGTAGCGGGGCGCCATGGCCAGAGCGCCGGCAATGGCCACTCGCTGCCGCTGGCCGGCCGACAACAGGTGCGGCGGGCGCTGACGATGGCCGTCCAGCCCGACGGCCTGTAACGCCTGGTTGATGCGGCGAAGGATTTCGGTGCGCGGCACGCCCAGGTTCTCCGGGCCGAAGGCGACATCCTCTTCGACGACCGTCGCGACGATCTGGTTGTCCGGGTCCTGGAAGACCATGCCGACGCGGCTACGGATGTCCCGTGTGTGGGCCAGGTCGCGGGTGTTCATGCCATCGACGGTGACCTGGCCGGCGGTGGGGAGAAGCAAGGCATTCAAGTGTTTGGCCAACGTCGATTTACCACTGCCGTTGCGGCCTATGATGGCGACGTACTCGCCGGCCTCGATGGTCAGCGAGACGTCCCGCAGAGCTGTGATGGGCCGGCCCGATTCTAGCTCGTACGTGTGGCTGAGATGCTCAACTTTGATCATAGAAAAGCAAAAGCCTCTCGGGAGGTCCGAGAGGCTCGACGGCAAGATATACGAGCGTGTCTACAGCACGCTGTCTCGCCCGACGCTCGCGTCTCGGTCCCCGTCCCCGTGGGATCCAAGCGACTGTCAGTGCGATCGTTCGGTTTTCCGGTTTTGAACGGGTTGAACTCGCTGCCGGCACGTCCGGTCAGCGGCATTCATATTATATCAGACCTGTCCCAAACCCGCAAATCGCAATCTGCAATGGCGCTCCGTTCTAATGTCATTCCTCACTCCGCTGGCGCTCCGTTCGGACCTGTCCTGAGCCTGTCGAAGGGATGACATCTGCGCGAATGCGGCAGGCTTTCCTTGCCCGCATCTCGGCCGTGTGCTATACTGTCTCAGCCCAGCTATCCAGCCATCCAGCCAACTTTTCTCAGAGCAGGCGTCACGAGTGAGAAGCATGAAGATCGCCATTGGCTCGACGAACCCGGTCAAGGTTCGAGCGGTAGAAGCGGTGCTGCAGCGGGTATACTCAACCCCAGAGGTCATCGCCGTGGCGGTTGACTCCGGCGTGCCTGACCAGCCTTACGGCGATGAGCAAACCCGCGCCGGCGCTGTGAACCGCGCCCGTGGGGCCCTGGCGAAGGCCGTCGCCGACCTGGGCGTTGGACTGGAGGGCGGACTTATCGACACGGAGCATGGACTCATGACCTGCGCCTGGTGCGCCATTGTGGATAGCGCCGGCGCGCTGGGTATTGGAGGCAGTGTGAACGTGTTGCTACCGCCGGCGGTCGTCGAAAGGCTACAGCAGGGCGCAGAGCTGGGCGATGCCATGGACCAGGTGACGGGTATGCGGGACACGAAGCAACAGATGGGGGCGGTGGGTGTCCTGAGCGGCGGGCTCACAAACCGCCAGGAGGCGTACGAGCACCTCATCAAGATGGCGCTGGCGCGTTTTCTGAGGCCGGCCTACTTCCATGAAGAACAACGGATCACTCGGATGGACGGATTGTTCGGCAAAGAATCCGTGAATCCGAGCGATCTGTGTTCTCACCAGGAGCCGCCGTTGGAGGAGCAAGATGAAACGTTATCGCGTACAACCAGGCAGCCGAATCGACCTGGCTGAGCGGGAGCCCAATGACAAGCGCGCTTTCCCCATTGAGAAGGCCGAAGGATATGAACGGCTGTCCGGGTTGAATCGTGAGTTGGAGGAGCTGCAAGGACTGCTCTACGCGGAACACAAACACAAAGTGTTGATCGTTCTGCAAGCCATGGACACCGGCGGAAAAGATGGCACTATCCGCCACGTCTTCGAGGGAGTCAACCCGCAGGGGGTGCGGGTGGCCAGTTTCAAGAAGCCAACGCCGGCGGAACTGGCCCACGACTTCTTGTGGCGGGTGCACAAACAGGTGCCCGGCAAGGGAGAGATCGTGATCTTCAACCGCAGCCATTACGAGGACGTGTTGGTGGTCCGCGTGCACGATCTGGCCCCGAAAGAAGTGTGGTTGAAGCGCTACGATCACATCAACGATTTCGAGCAGATGCTGGCGGAGGAAGGTACGACCATTCTGAAGTTCTTCCTGCACATCGACCTGGACGAACAGAGGGAGCGCTTGCAAGCCCGTCTGGACGAGCCCCACAAACGCTGGAAGTTCAACCCCGCCGACCTGGACGATCGCAAGTTGTGGCCGCAGTACCTGGAAGCGTACGAGGATGCAATCAGCAAGACCAGCACCGACTGGGCGCCCTGGTACATCGTGCCGGCCAACCGAAAATGGTACCGCAACCTGGTGGTTGGCTCGGTTATTGTCGAGACGTTGAAGGGCTTGAACATGAGGTATCCTCAGCCGGCCTTCGATCCGGCCACTGTGGAGATTGAGTAAGCCGGCGAATGAAGATTGAGGAAATCATCTATGGAAGTCTTGGGTGTTGACATCGGTGGATCGGGAATCAAAGGGGCGCCGGTTGACACGGAAACCGGACAGTTGCTCACCCAGCGATACCGGATTCCTACGCCGCAGCCGGCCACACCCAAAGCCGTCGCGAAGACTCTGGCCAAACTGGTGAAGCACTTCAAGTGGTCGGGTCCTGTCGGCTGTGGTTTCCCGGCTGTGATCCAGAACGGCGTCGCTCGAACCGCATCGAATGTGGATGACCGCTGGATCGGGACCGACGCCGAGGCGCTGTTTGCGAAGGCCACACGGCGCCCGACGCGGGTCATCAACGATGCGGATGCCGCCGGCCTGGCGGAGATGAAATTCGGCGCCGGCCAGGGTCAGCAGGGGGTGGTTCTGCTCGTCACGGTCGGCACAGGGCTGGGCACCGCTCTGTTTACGGACGGGGTCCTGCTGCCGAATACGGAACTTGGTCACATCATCTTGAACGGCAAAATCGCCGAGCGCTACGCATCCGACACCGTGCGCAAGCGGCGAGGGCTGTCATGGAAAGCATGGGCGAAACGACTCGATGCCTATCTCTGTCGATTGGAACAACTGTTGTGGCCTGATGTCATCATCGTTGGCGGCGGCGCAAGCAAGAAATACGAGAGATTCTTGCATCGCTTGACCGTGCGCGCGGAAGTTAGACCGGCACGGTTGCTGAATGAGGCTGGCATCGTGGGTGCGGCCTTGTGTGCAACACCGATGCTCACAGGGACAGTCGTCCGAGAAGGAGGCTAGCCATGCCAAAGGACGAAAACAAGCAGTCCGACGAGGTTATTGACCTGGATGATCCTGGCCTGTACATCAACCGCGAGTTGAGCGGGCTTCAATTCAATTTGCGGGTGTTGGAGGAAGCTCTGCGGGAGGGCCGGCACCCTCTGCTGGAGCGTATCAAGTTCCTCGCTATCTTCGCCAGCAACCTTGACGAGTTCTTCATGATTCGCGTGTCGGGTCTGCGCCGGCAGTTGGAGGCGGGGGCGTTCAAGACACCGCCCGACGGTATGACGCCGGCCGAGCAACTGGCCGCCATCCGTCGCGAGTTGATGCCTCAACTGGGCCGGCAGATGGACTGTTGGCACGATGACTTGCTACCGCAACTGCGCGCTGCCGGCATCAAAGTGCTCCATTATGACGAACTGAAGCGGAAGCAGCGGAAACTGCTGCGCAAGCACTTCGAGCGGCAGATATTCCCGGCCCTGACGCCGCTGGCCTTCGATCCAGGCCATCCCTTCCCCCACATCTCCAACCTGAGCATGAATCTGGCCGTCGTCGTCAGCGATCCCGTACACGGCGAGCGATTTGCTCGCCTGAAAGTACCCGGCGCCTTCCCCCGTCTGCTTCGCATTCCAAGCGAGGAGAAGGCCGAGAGCTATGAGCACCTGGGCTTGACCGAGGTGATGGCCAACAACTTCGTCTGGCTGGAAGAGGTGGTCGGCGCCAACCTGGACAGGCTCTTTCCCGGTCTCGAGGTCATAGCCGCCTACCCGTTTCGCGTCACCCGCGATGCTGACCAGGAAATCGAGGAGGATGAAGCCGCGGATTTGCTGCTTACAATTGAAGAGAGCGTCCGGATGCGCCAGTTTGGCTCAGTGGTTCGCCTGGAAATTGATGACGCCATGCCGGACCGGATTCGCGACATCCTGGTGCAGAACCTGCGGCTGGCCCCTTACCAGGTCTACATGTCGCGAGGGCCAATCGGCATGGCCGATCTGATGGAGTTGACCCAGATCGACCGCCCTGACCTGAAGGATCAGCCGTTTGTCCCGGCCGTGCCCCCCACTCTGACAACGGAGGAAGATATCTTCTCTGTTATCCGTCGGCACAACATCTTGCTCTATCACCCGTACGACAGCTTCGCGCCGGTGGTGGATTTCGTCTACCAGGCGGCGCGGGACCCCAACGTGCTGGCGATCAAGCAAACGCTGTATCGAGTGGGACCGAACTCGCCGGTGGTGATTGCTCTGAGGGAGGCTCGCGAGAACGGCAAGCAGGTGGCGGTGCTGGTCGAACTCAAGGCGCGCTTCGATGAACAGAGCAATATCGGTTGGGCGCGAGCCCTGGAACAGGCCGGCGTACACGTGGTATACGGGCTGGTAGGCCTGAAAACCCACGCCAAGCTTCTCCTGGTGGTGCGGCGGGAACAAGATGGCATCAGGCGCTACGTACACATGAGCACGGGCAACTACAACGGTGTTACCGCCCGCGTTTACACAGACATCGGCTATTTCACCAGCGATCCCGAGATCGGCGACGATGTATCAGACCTTTTCAATGCCCTCACCGGATACTCGCGCCGGCCGGAATACCGCAAACTCCTGGTCGCCCCTGGGCTGATGCGGCAGCAGATCATTGATCGTATTGAGCGCGAGATCCAGCGCCATCAGGAGCATGGAGATGGTTATCTGGCGTTCAAGATGAACGCCCTGGTCGATAAAGAGTGCATAAAGGCGCTCTACAGGGCTTCGCAGGCCGGCGTCAAGATTGACCTGCAAGTACGCGGTATCTGCTGCCTGCGGCCGGGCGTGCCCGGTGTAAGCGAGAACATCACCGTCACGTCCATTGTCGGACGCTTCCTGGAGCACCCCCGAATCTTCTACTTCCGCAACGGCGGCGCGGGGGAAGTGCTCCTGGGCAGCGCCGATCTGATGCCGCGCAATCTTGACCGCCGCGTGGAGCAACTGTTCCCGGTGGAAGACCCGCGCCTCCGCCGGGTGTTGTACGAGGACATCCTCACCACTCATCTGAAAGACAACCAGCAGACCCGACGCTTGCTGACGGACGGCACGTATGAGCACGTTGCTCCTGATCCCGATGGGCCGGCGCTGAACTCGCAGACGTGGATGATCGAGCATCGCGGGATGTGGAACAATGGCGCGTAGCGTGGCGTTGATCGGCGATGTGCACGCAAACTTGCCGGCGCTGGAGGCGGTGCTGGCGCACGCAGACCAACGCGGCGCCGAAGCCATCTGGAATGTCGGGGATTTCGTGGGCTATGGCGCTTTCCCCGATGATGTCGTGAAACGGCTTGTCCGCGAGAAAGCTGTCAGCATCATCGGGAACTATGATCTCAAGGTCTTGAAGGTCAAGAAGAAGAAAAAGAAGTGGCGGACGCGCAAACTCCCCCAGAAACTGTTCGCCTTTGAGTGGGCCTATGACCATCTCTCGAGGAAGAGCCGCAGGTATTTGCGTTCTCTGCCTCAGGAGCTACGGCTGGAGGTAGGCGGTAGGCGCATCCTGCTGACGCACGGAAGCCCGGCTTCAAACGAGGAAGCTCTGACTCTTGACACGCCCCAACGTCGCCTGGGGGAGCTGGCGCAGTTGGCGCGCGCCGATGTTGTCATCTGCGGTCATTCCCACCAGCCCTTCACGCGAGAGGTGGCCGGCGTCTGGTTCATCAATACTGGCAGTGTTGGCCGGCCCGATGACGGTGACCCGCGCGCCTGCTATGCGCTGCTGGAGGTGGGGCCGGCGTCCCTGCAAGTGCAGCACTATCGGGTAGCGTACGATGTGGACAGAGCGGTCGCCGCGATCCGCGCGAACCAACTTCCGGAGGCCTTCGCGCAGATGGCGCTCCGGGGCCAGAATCTGGATGCGGTTTTGCAGGCGGGAGCCCCTGCTTAACCTGGCGATGGCAATCGCGACCACTGCCGTCTCTGGAGGAGCGAGTCTATGATCCGTGTACTCTTTGTTTGTCTTGGGAATATCTGCCGATCACCCATGGCTGAGGGCGTGTTTCGGCGCCTGGTCCAGCAGGCAGGTCTGGCGCACCGGTTCGAGATCGAGTCTGGCGGGACGGGGGGTTGGCACGTCGGCGAACCGCCGCACAGGGGCACACGGCGTGAGCTGCGGGACCGGGGGATTGACCTGGCCGGCAAGCGTGCCCGTCAGGTGTTGTGCCGAGACCTGGAGGACTCCGACTACGTTGTTGCCATGGATCGGTCCAATGTGAGGACCTTGCGACGCTACGATTGTCCGGTCCGGCTCGATGGCAAGCTGCACCTGCTGCTGGATTTTGCAGAGGATGTTGAAATCCGGGATGTTCCGGACCCCTACTACGAAGGTAACTTCGACCGCGTGTACGAACTGGTCGAGGCCGGCGGCCGGGGATTGCTCGATTATATCCGCGAGGAAGAAGGGTTCTGAGAGGCAGAAAAACCAATGAAATTCCCAACCCGAACCGTAAACCTCTTCCTCCTCTGGGTCCTGTTCTCTCTCCTGGCCATCGCGTACATCGGTCAGCACCCCTACCTGGGCCTGGGAATCGCCATCGTCGGCGGGATCATCCTCGGTGTCATGTCATTCCTGTACTACGAACCCGAGTCGCCGGCCAGTCACACCGAAGCGGAAGTTCAGCAAGACGCCGATGAAAGACCGACCCCTGAACATGAGCAGGACGTGGGCTAGGTATTGGGTATTGGGTATTGGAGATTGGAGATTGAGCCTGGTACCCAATATCCAATATCCAATACCCCAATCTCCCCCTCGTTTGACCCTTAGAACGACCGATGGTACACTTGGGCCAATGGCGCACGTTAGTAACCTTGCTAACCGTATCCACTGCGTTCCGGCATTATCATTCGTCATAACATGCGGAGAGGCGAAATGTCTTACAACATCGACTGGGAAGCTGCCGGCCAGGAGGCCGTGGAAATCTTGCAGCGTCTCATCCAATTCGACACCACGAACCCGCCGGGCAACGAGAGGCCGGCGGCCGACTATATCCAGCACCTGTTATCCCAGGATGGAATCGACAGCGAAATCCTGGAGTCGGCGCCCGGCCGGGCCAACCTGATTGCGCGGCTCAACGGAGACGGTTCCGCCGGCCCCCTCCTCCTGCTGGGCCATACCGACGTCGTCTACGCCGACCCGGACGAGTGGACCTACCCGCCCTTCGGCGGCGAGATTCACGACGGCTACATCTGGGGTCGCGGTGCACTGGACATGAAGGACCTGGTCACGCTGGAGCTGGTGACCTTCCTGCTGGTCAAACGCCACAACATTCCGCTCAAGCGTGATCTCATCTTTCTGGCAGTTGCGGATGAAGAGAACATGGGGCATTTTGGCGCCCGCTGGATGCTGGAGCATCACCGCGACAAGATCGATGCGGAGTACGTGATCAACGAAGGCGGGCGCGGTGTCCGGTTGAATGGCCGCGAGTTCTACCTGGTCTCGACGGCCGAGAAAGGGTATGGCGACCTGCGACTCACGGCGCGGGGAAGCGCCGGCCACTCGGCCATGCCACATGGTGAGAACCCGGTTGTGAAAATCAGCCGCGCGCTGGCGGCGCTCGACGACTACCAGCCGCCGTATCGTCTCACGCGATCCGTCCAGGAGATGTTTGAACGAGCGCGAGACGTCTTCCCAGTGCCGGCTGAGTTGGACGCCACGAACCTGCGGGATGCGCTGATCCCCCTCTTCGATGTGCTGCCCGACGAGGTAGGCCGCATGGTGCAATTCGCTGTGCGAGACGTCTTCTCGCCGACCATGGTCAACGCCGGCATCAAGGAAAACGTGATCCCCAATCAAGCTACGGCCAACGTCAACACCCGCACCCTGCCCGGCGTCCCGCTGGAGGATCTGCTGGCAACCGCCCGAAGCGTGATCGGATCGGACATCGAGATTGATGTGAAGGAGTTCCACCCGGGCACGGAGTCGCCATCGAGCACGCCGCTGTTTGAGGCGATCGAGGCGGTGATGAGCGAGGCGGCGCCTGGCTGTGTAGTTTCGCCGTATCTGCTGCCGGCCACCACAGACTCGCGGTTCTTTCGGAACCACGGGATCCAGTCCTATGGCTTTGACCCCGTTGTCACACCATTGGACCTGGCCAGGACCATTCACGGCAGGAACGAACGTATCTCGGTGGAGAGCATTCACCTGGGGATTGAGCGCCTGTTCCAGGTTGTAACCCGCGTTTGTGCGCATGGGTAGATCGTGATGACTGGTGTTGAGCGTTGGAGCTATCGCCTGAGCCGAATTGTTAACCTGTCGACGATTCTCATCGTCGCCGGCTTTGTGCTGCTTGCGCTGGGTGGTTTGACCTTCTACCGGCAGTACCGGCCGGCTGATCCACCACCTGAGCTGGTCCAGGAGCCGACAGCGTTGCCTCCAACGCCGTTGCCTCCAACGCTAACGCCGTCGCCGTCGCCCTATCCGACGTACACGCTGTATCCCACTTACACTCCCTACCCGGAGCAGCCGACGCCCACGCCCACCCCGACACCGCTTCGCCCGCCGGCCGATCAGCCGCCGGCTCGGATTGTGATCCCTTCCATCGGCGTAGACTCCCCTATCGTCGAAGTTGGCTGGAGTGTCATTGAGGGTAAGGACGGCAAGTTCAGAAGCACATGGGACACAGCCGACTATGCCGTTGGGTATCACAAGACGTCGGGCCTGCCGGGCAATATCGGCAACTGTGTGCTCTCGGGCCATAACAACATCAAGGGCGAGGTCTTCAAGGATCTCTCAGATGTGAAACCTGGGGACATGATCTACCTGTACGACGCCGGCAATGAGTACCAGTACAAAGCGGAAAACGCCTTCATTGTAAAAGAGGTGGGCGCTTCGGAGGAGCAGCGGCGTAGAAACGCACAATGGATCGCGCCCACGTCGGATGAGCGATTGACACTGGTCTCGTGCTGGCCCCACTGGACCAACACCCATCGCGTCATCGTCATCGCCAAGCCGTACATCCCCCCGACGCCGGAGCCCGGCGCACCGGAGTACCGGTGAACAGTGAACAGTGAACAGTAATCAGTGAACAGTGATCAGTAATCAGTAACAGGAGTTACGCGGTCAAGGTGACCGGCACTTCCTCAATGCCGTTCAGAGACCAGCGGCGCCCGCTTTACAACCAAAACAAGTGTTTCAGACACGACCCTGAAGTGCCGGTCACCTGGTTCCGCTCTCACTGCGTAAGTCCTGTCAGTAAACAGTGCCTACTGATCACTGTTCACTGTTCACTGTCTAACCGCGTAGGCGTGTCAAGTTCTGGTTGGATCGACATGAAAGAAGCTCTCCGTCACCTGCCCAGCGTAGACAGATTGCTCAGCGAGTCCTCTCTGCAGGCGCTGGAAGCGCACTATGGTCATAACATGCTCGTCGAGACCGTACGCTCGGTTCTCGAACAGACGCGAGGCGAGATTCTGGCCGGCCACCCCGCACCCGGCCATCAGGAACTGGCCGGCATCATCGCGCGGCGGGTGCAGGCGGCGCTGCGTCCCTCCCTGCGGCCCGTCATCAATGCCACTGGCGTCATCATCCACACCAATCTGGGGCGCGCACCTCTGAGCGCGGCCGCCATTGCGGCCATGCAGGAAGTCGGGGCCGGCTACAGCAACCTGGAATACGACCTGGTGGCCGGCCAGCGCGGCTCGCGCTACACCCATGCCACCGAGCTGCTACGCCGGCTCACCGGGGCCGAGGCAGCGCTGGTCGTTAACAACAACGCCGCTGCCACGTTACTCATCCTGACCGCTCTCGCCCGCGGCCGCGAGGTCATCATCTCGCGCGGGCAACTGGTCGAGATAGGCGGCGGGTTCCGCATCCCGGAGGTCATGGCTCAGAGCGGCGCGCGGCTGGTGGAGGTTGGCACAACTAACAAAACCTACCTGCGGGACTACGCGGCCGCGATAACTGAGGAGACCGCGCTGCTCATGCGGGTCCACACCAGCAACTTCCGAGTGACCGGGTTCACCCACGAGACGAGCATCGAGGAACTGGTCGCCCTGGGGCAGGAACGGGGCGTGCCGGTGCTGGACGACCTGGGGAGCGGCAGCTTGCTGGACACCACCGCGTTTGGCCTGATGCCTGAGCCAACTGTCCAGGCATCCATCCAGGCCTGTCCTGAGGCCCCTCCTGAGGTCCCGCCTGAGCTTGTCGAAGGGCTTGACGAAGGGCCCGGTCGAAGGGCCGGCGCCGACCTGGTCTGTTTCAGCGGGGACAAGCTGCTGGGCGGCCCCCAGGCGGGCATTATCGTGGGCAGAGCCGAGTTAGTTGAGCGGATCAAACGATTCCCGATGACGCGGGCGTTGCGCGTTGACAAAACCACACTGGCCGGCCTACAGGCGACATTGCTAAGTTACCTGCGTGGCGTCGCCACGCAGGAAATTCCCGTCTGGCGCATGATCTCGGCATCGGCCGAGGCGCTGCGCGAACGCGCCCAGGCATGGGCTGACCATCTCGGGGCCGCAGGAGCAGTCGTGAAAGTAGTGCCGGCGGAATCAACGGTCGGCGGTGGGTCCCTGCCCGGCGAGACACTGTCAGGCTATGCACTGGCTGTTGTCGTCGATTCACCGGACAGCCTGTCTGCCAGTCTCCGCGCATCCGACCCGCCGGTGATTGCACGTATTGAGAATGATCAGGTACTGCTTGACCCTCGCACTGTTCTACCGGAACAGGACGAACAATTGCTGCATATCGTCGCCGCAGCCATCTGCTTCTGAGCAGCCCGTCAGTGGAGGCGGCTGCCGCGCCCTTTTGACTTTTGCATGTGCCGGTGGTAAAACATATCGTGTATGATACGCCGGGCGCCGGCCATTCGCTGGTCAAGTTTGCCTGGCGATGCTGGCCGGCTCCATTCGGCCAATTTGATTGAAACTCTGCCAACTGAAGGAGACAACCTAATGAATTCTCGCCGCTCAGGACGCATCGCAGCCGCCATTGTGTCAGTATTCCTATTGTTTTTCGTTGGTTCCGCCTCCCTATTCTCGGTCTCCAATGCGTCAACAGAGCCGGTCGAACTATCAGGGCAGGCGCCGAGGTTATCAAAGGATTCGGGACCGGAGGCCGGCTTGCGGAATGCGGCTGCACTCCACAAGCCGAAACCTAACTTTCCCAAGCTCCCGCCGGCGGCTGTGGCGAAGATCGAGCCGCAGCTCTTGCGAGAAATCAGCGAAGGCGGCCAGGCGACGTTCATCGTCCATCTGCGAGATCAAGCCGATCTTTCGGTTGCCTCCGGCGTGAAGGTCCTGGCCGAGCGCCGGCTGGCCGTCGTCAACACGCTGCGAGACACGGCGGAGCGCTCACAGCGGGACATCCTGGCCCTTTTGAGCAAGCAAGAACAGGCCGGCCACGCCAGCGACATCATTCCCTTCTGGGTGTTCAACGGTCTGGCAGTCACCGGAGACGCACAGGCTCTGGCCGAGATCGCGCAGCGAGATGATGTCGTCAAGATTCGAGCCAACCACGTAATGCATCTCCCCAAGCCTGTCACTGACGACCTGGAGGCGCCCCGGCCACAGACTTTGCTGTGGAACATTGAGCGCATCCGCGCCAACAAGGTCTGGGAGGAGCTGGGCATTACCGGCCAGGGCATCGTCGTGGCCAATATGGACACGGGTGTGGATTGGCAACACAACGCACTGCAAGGCAAATACCGTGGTCGGGACGGCGATCACAACTACAATTGGTTTGACTTTACCGGCACCTATCCGCATAGCCCCGGCGACGGCCACAATCATGGCACGCACACCATGGGCACCATGGTGGGCGACGGCGTGGACGAAACCGGACAGCGCTTGCAGATCGGTGTGGCGCCCGGCGCCCAGTGGATCGCCGTCAAGATTTTTTCCGACAGCGGAGACACCACCGACGTGTGGATTCACCAGGGGTTCCAGTGGTTCCTTGCCCCGACCGACCTGAATGGCGAAAACCCTGATCCTACCAAGGCTCCCGACATTGTCAACAACTCCTGGGGCAGCTCCAACGGCGCCGACGTGAGCTTCCGTCCCGACGTGCAGGCGCTGCGCGCTGCCGGCATCGTGCCTGTCTTCTCGGCCGGCAACGAGGGGGCGCAGGGCGCCGGAACGGTTGGCTCCCCGGCCGCCTTCCCCGAAAGTATCGCCGTGGGAGCTACGGAACCCGACCCCGTCGTTGCGTCTTTCAGCAGCCGTGGCCCTTCCTTCTGGGGTGAGACGAAGCCCGAATTCGGCGCGCCGGGCCGGCTGATTCGGTCGAGCATTCCCGGCAATAGCTATACGAGCTTTCCGGGCACCTCGATGGCCGCGCCGCACGTGTCGGGGTCCATCGCTCTCATGCTTGAAGCGGCCCACAGGGCGTCTGAGAAACTGGAAACAAAGCCCGCTCCGACCATTGATGGCATCACCCTCCAGCGCGCCGACCCGATACCCGGCATTGACGACCTGGAGCAATTGCTGGCATTGACGGCCGTGGATCTCGACGTGCCCGGCCCGGACAACGCAGCCGGCGCTGGCCGCATCGATGCTTATCGCGCCACACTCTGGGCGATGACGGGCGGCAAGATCTACGGCTTCGTGCGCGACAGCGCGACAGGGGACCCAATCCCCTCGGCGGGGATCGCCGGCACGTCCACCACCCACCCGGAAGATCGGTTCACCACACGCAGCGCCGGCGATGGTGAATACTCGGTCACTGTCCCCGATGGACGCTATTCTGTCGAGATACAGGCATTTGGGTACGAGCCAAAGACCGTCGGCAATATCCAGGTGGTAGCCGGCTTCCTGACACTCCAAAACCTCCAACTCAAGCACCTGCCCACGGGAACGGTTACTGGCCAGGTGAGAACATCCGACGGCATACCGATTGCGGCGACCGTGGAGGTAGTGGGTACACCGGCTACTGCCCAGACGGATGGCAAAGGGACGTACAGCATCGATCTACCGGCTGGCACACATACGCTGCGCGTTGCCACTTCCGGCTATCGGACCGAAACCGCCGAAGTAATCATCACGGTGGGTGAGCACATCGTCCAGACTTTCGTGCTTACGCCGACACCCTCTACCCTCCTCGTTGACGCAGACGAGTGGTTCGGTGAGAACGTCAGCCAGTACTACGTGTTCGCGCTGGAGAAGGCCGGCGTGCCCTTCGATACACGTCCCATTACGACAACGGACAGCGTTCCCACGGCGGAAGAGCTGTCGGCCTACGACATCGTAGTGTGGGTGCATCCCTGGACCTCTCCAGGGACCATTGATCTGCAACGCGAGGATACGGCTATGGTGGATGCGCTCACGGGCTATCTCCAGCAGGGCGGCCGGCTCCTGTTGACGGGACAGGACATCGGCTTCCTGGATGGCGGTGGCAATCCCAGCAGTCCTACCCCCATGCCGTACTTCGGGAACGTGTTGCACGCCAGCTACGACTCCAGCAGTGCACCTCGAAGCAGCAGAATCATCGGCAACAGCGACGACATCATGGCCGGCATCCAACTGGAGTTTGACACTGTATATGCGTACAAGCGTTCCGACCGAGGTTTCTCGCCGGACGAGATCGAGCCAGCCGATGATAAGGCTCAGATGATTTTCACGTACAGCGCCGACGGCGGTGGGGCAGGCATCAAGGTACAGGATGGCAACTACCGCGCAGTGTATCTCGGCTTTTCGGCAGAGACCGCCGGACCACGAGCAGACCTGGCGGACGCAGTGGCCAGGGCATACGCCTGGCTTAGCCGGCCCGTCCTCACCAAGTCCGTCGATAAACCCCAGGCTGCCGTCGGTGAGCGCCTGACGTACACCATCACCCTGGAAAACAGCGTCGGCATCCCGCTGCAAGATGTGACACTGGTTGACCCGCTGCCGGACGAAGTGGAATTCGTGTTGGGCACGGCCACCGGCGGGGCTGTGTACAACCGAGACCGCCGCACCATCGAGTGGACAGGCAGCATCCCGGCGCGAGACAGCGCCAGCTTCACATTCCAGGCTGATCTGGCCGATGATCTGGCCGGGGATACGATAGTGACCAACACGGCCAGGGCGGAGGTGGGCGAGCTACAGATCGAAGCCACAGCGTCGACGCTGGTCCTGGGTCCTAACCTGTCGGCGTCGGCGAAAACGGTGGACAGAGAGCGCGTCTCCTCCGGAGAGGTCATGACCTACACGATCCAACTGGTCAACTCGAGCACCATCACTGCCACCGGCGCCAGCATGCTCGATCCGATCCCGGATGGAACCGAGTACGTCGCAGGCAGCGCGACCGGGGGAGCTACCTACGACCCTGCCAGTCGGGCGATCCGCTGGTCGGGCGACGTGCCGGCCGCCGC
>JBHHTZ010000002.1:0-38447 GCA_046753605.1 Anaerolineae bacterium | reverse complement strand
GTTGATGATGATCCCAACCGCACAGACTCTTGCACCACCTCCGCCATATCCGGCGGGACCCTCGTCACGTGTAGCCTGAACCAGTCTCTGGAACCCCAGGGCGACCCCCCGGGGAACGGGCGCTGGACCATCCAGATGACGGTGCGCGCCAACCAGGCCCAGGACGTGAACAACGAGGTCAACGTGTTCAGCCTGGACCCGGATGGAGCCGCCGGCCCGCAGACCGCCACGCCCGACCCGGACACCTCCAACAACCGCGCCACCGACTTCATCAGCGTAACCGCCACGGCGGACCTGGGCATGACGAAGATTGGCCAGGACGCCGGCTCGAACCCGGACGGCAACTCCCTCACAGTGCTGGCCGGCGAGAGCGTGACGTGGGTGATCACGGTGACGAACGGCGGCCCAAGCACGGCCGAGAACGTCGCCGTCGTGGACACCTTGCCAAAAGGCCTGGTTCAGGAATCGGTAACTGCAGTCGCGGTGACGCCTCCGGTGGGTGGGGGGCAATGCAACGTCGGCACGCCGGGCGATCCGAATGAGCCCCTGATCTGCCAGGTCGGCAACTTGGCGCCGGGCGATACTGCCATCATCACGATCACGGCTGACATTGATCCGAGCTACGTGGCAACCCAGCCGAACACGGGGTTCGCAGATTTCCTGCCCAACGACGCCCACCTCACCAGCGATACGTTCGACCCCGATACGGACGACAATATCGTGTTCGATGCATTGGTTAGGGTACTCGCCCAGGCCGACCTGGGGGTGCAGAAAATCGATCGACCCGATTTTGTAATCGCCGGCCAGCAATTGGAATACACCCTCACGATTTCCAACGCCGGCCCGTCCACGGCCGAGGATGTGACACTGCTGGACGAGCTGCCCTCGGCGCTGACCAGTCTGCAAGTCAACGTGGTGAATGAGCCGGCCGCCACGTGCTCCTTCCGCACTACGCCGGCCAACATCATCGACTGCGGCTTTGGCAACATCCTGCCGGGGAAGACCATCACGCTGGTGATCACCAGCCTGGTTAGCGCCAGCGCGCCGGCGGGCACGATCACCAACACGGCAACCGTGTCCAGCCTCACCCCGGACCCCAACGTTCCGGAGGTAGGGGACCCGACGCCAAACCAGGTCCAGGAGACGACCCAGGTGGAGACCCAGGCCGATGTGGAGATCAGCAAAGTCGGCGAGCCGGTGAAGGTGCCGGCCGGCGAGCAGGTGAAATACACCCTCTGGGTCGAGAACAACGGCCCGTCCGACGCGCAGGACGTGACCGTCTTCGACCTCCTGCCGGACGAAGTGGACTACGAAATCGACACCAATAGCCCCATGTGCACCCGGCCGGAGACGCTGGTTGGCCTGAGAGCACCGCTGTCGGACACGCTGGGCAACCCGACAGTGGCAGCGGGCCTGGCCACCTTCGTGCTCATCACCGACACGAACAAGGTGCAATTCGCCGTGGAAGTCACGGACATCGACAACATCACGGGTACGATCCTCACCAATGGCACGTTGACGGCACAACTGTACAGTGGGCCTCCACCCGTTTTCGACCCACCCAACGCGCTGGTGGGCAGCATCATCAGTCCAACCCTGGTGGCGGCGCTTCTCGCCAACCCCACCAGCTTCCAGGTCATCGTCCAGACTTCCGACTTCCCGTCGGGCGAAATCCAGGGCCAGGTGGAGGAAGCGGTGACTACGATGACCCAGGAGCCGAACACGCCGCTGCGCTGCGAGATCGGCACACTCGCCGCCGGCGCCAGCCACCACTTCGACATCTGGGCGCTGGTGGACCCGGCCACGCCGGCCGGCACCGTCATCACCAACGTCTCCATCGTCACCAGCACGACCACCCTGGGCGATCCCGTGCCGGGGAACAACGTGGGGAGCTTCAGGAACTTCGTGGAGGGCGAAGCCGACCTGCACATCCGCAAGTTCGGCAAGCCGGATGGCGAGGTGCGGGCGAATGAGATTCTGACCTACACCGTTGTCGTTGACAACCTGGGTCCCAGCGCCGCCGAAGGTGTCGCGATTAAGGATGTCTTGCAGACGGCGGCAACCTTCGACCTGGTCGATATCTCCAGCGACCGCGAGACGTTCTGTGCAGGCATACCGGGACCCACGCCCGGCGTGACCGTGACGGCAACTGCGTGGCCGCCGGGTGCAGCGCCGCCTCCACCCGGGGTGGACCCACAGACCGGCGTGCAAAATATCAGCGAGCGTCTGGAGCTGGACTGTACCCTCACCGGGGGGTTGGAAGTCCTGGCGGCCGATGGGCCGCCAAACTCCGGTCGCTGGCTGCTGACCGTACGGGTGCGTGGTCTGGATCACGCCCAGAACTTCAACAACGTTGCGTCGGTTCTCAGCGAGCAGCCAGACCCCAACCTGGACAACAACGACGCTTTCGTGTTGCACGACATCATCGACGTGGCGGACATGGAGATCGACAAGAGCGCTGTCGGTGAGGTGCAGGTGGACGGCCAGCCGGGCGGGGTCGTCAGCCTGGTGCCGGACCGGGTCACAGCCGGCCGCACCCTGGTCTACACGCTGACCGTCACCAACAACGGGCCGTCCACAGCCGAGAATGTGGTCATCCAGGACCGGTTGCCGCCTGGTGTCGTGGTGACCGGCTTCGACGCCGGCTCAGGGGACTGCGATACCGGCACACCGGGCGAGCCGCTGGACAAGCTGACCTGCGGTCTGGGAACGATGGCGCCGCTGGCCTCCACCACGGTTCAGGTCACGCTCCGTGTGGACCCGAGCCTGCCCGGGGGAACTATTCTGGAGAACGACGCCCTGGTCTTCTCTGACCTCTTCGATGACAACAACGCCAACGACCGCGCGACGAACCTGACCACGGTGGATGCCTGGGCGGACCTCGTGGTGACCAAGACCGACAACCCGGACCCGGTGGTGGCCGGCGAGCTGCTGGAGTACACCGTGACCGTCACCAACACCGGCCCCTCCGACGCCATCGACGTGGTCGTGGTGGACGTCCTGCCACAGGAAGTGACGTTCGAGCGCATCCGCGATCCCTTTGCGACGGGTGTGAGCTGTAGTCTGAACCCCATCGATGAGCACACGCTCACCTGCGCTCTGGGAGATATGCCATTCGGCGATGTCAAGACGTTCACCATCCTGGTGCGCGTCAACCCGGCGGCGCCGGCGACACTGGACAACCAGGTCTCGGTGAGCAGCGACACACTGGACCCGAACACGGGCGACAACACCTTCAACGAGCAAACGGGTGTGAATCGCGCACAGCAACTATTCGTTGTGAAATCCGACTTCCCCGATCCGGTGATTGCCGGCACCGAGCTGCAATACACCATCAGTTTCGGAAACAACGGGCCGTCCCAGGCTGCGAACTCGGTTGTGACGGACACACTCCCGCTGGGTGTGATCTTCGATCGCTGTGAGTCCCTCGATCCGAATGACCGGGTCACCTGCTCGGTGATCGCCGGCGACGGGAACATCACCCAGCAGATCGTGCGCGTGGACGAGATCCTCGAAGGCAACACCGTGGTTTACACGAACACCGGCATCATCAACGTGGGCGACAGCTTCACGTTCCGTTTGATCGCCGATGTGGAATCCGGTTATGTCTTGAATGGTCGAGGCGACACCACGATAACCGATCCAGATTCGGTCTGTGACCCACTCTTCCAGGCCACCGGCTACCCCCACTTCGCTCATAACCGGGCCGACATCACCGCCGACCTGCTGGATCAAGGGCAGCCTGTAGGCAGCGCTGCGGACCGCGACGACGAGTGTACGCGGGTGAACGCGGAAGCGGACCTTGAGATTACCAAAGCCGATGGCGCCGGCTTCCAGGTTGGCGATCCGGTCTCGCCAGGCGGCACCATCACCTACACCATCACCATTGCTAACCACGGTCCTTCGGATGCGGCGGAGGTCACGTTGGTAGACCTGCTTCCGCAGGACGGTATCGCCCTGGACCCGGCCCTGGTCACGGTCGTCATCTCCGGCACGCGCGGCATCACGGAGGAAATCCGCGACGACGGTCGGATCACCGTGCTTGCCGGCGATGACGAAGACAATAACATGGTCAAGCAGTTCGGGCGGATCAACGCCGGCGGCGATGCCGTAACGATTCAGATCGGCGTGATCGTGACCCAGGATGCCGAATGTGGGGGGACGATCACAAACACGGCGTCCGTAGAGACCCGCCGCAACGACGCCGTGTGGCCTCCACTTGCCGGCGCAGCCTTCGCGCCCACGCCAACGGAAGACCCAGACCTGACCAACAACACAGACGACGAGGACACGAGCATCGTCTGTCCGGAGATCCAGGTCGACAAGACGGTTTCGCTGGATGGGACGTGCCCCGGGACAAACAACGTGGCCATCGGGTTCCTGGGACAACCGGTGACCTACTGCTACGAGCTGACCAACACCGGCGCGACCTACCTGGATACCATCATCGTGACCGACACGGTCGTCACGCGTTCGGGACCGGTCGTCATCTTCGAGGAGACATTCCACGCCAACCCGGATGTTGATCCCAACCTGCCGTTCCCGCCAGGCACCAGCTTCATTGTCAGCACGACGGTGAGTAGCGACATCATGGTGGACTGCAACGATCGTCCAGACACGGCCGTCGTCACAGCGCAAGCCGTGAACCGGGGGCGAACGCCCTTCTTTAGCGTGCCGGTCGCCCTGGCGACGGACATGGCGGTGGTCGAGACGCCGTGCAAGGGGGTGGACTGGCGGCTGCAACTGCCGGCCCTGAACACCGACGAATGCGACACCTGGATTCAGGTCCAAAACGTCGGCAACGTGGATACGAAGGCGCTGCTGGTGCTGTGGGGTGAGCCGGGTGCGTGTCCGCCGCAAGCGTATGGTCCATTGAAGGTCGAGTGTACCGGCCTCCTGCGTCCCGGCAGCGCGTGGTCTTTCTCCAATCGGCTGCTGCCGCCGGGTGCGAGGTCGGGGATCATGTACTCCATGAATGCCACCGACAAGATTGTCAATAGACAGGGCAACCTGCAGACCTTCGCCGACGTCGCCTGTACGGAGTTGTTCACCGCTATCAGGCAGGATTACGACCAGTGGGCTCAGTTCGACGAGGCGTACCGCACGCGCGGCATCTATCTCGGACCGATTGGGAACCAAGGTCAGCAGACGATGATGGACTTCGGCGCCCACCAGGGTGAGCCGCTGGCGGTGACCGTCAACCGCACCTGCCCCGATCCCGTCGATCCCAACCTGGAGAGCAGCGCGGCCTACGTCGGCATCTCTACCGACCGAGAAGGTATCCGCGACCCGAGGGCCGGCCAGTACGCATACTACGCACCGTTGGTGTGGGCCGACTACTTTGGCATGAACAGCATCATCCACGTCCAGAACTCGGGTGTCGAGTGCACCTCCGTCGAGCTGTGGTTCCAGCGGCAAGGGGACTGCATCCGACCGGTGGTGTGGAACATCCTGTCCATTGCCCCTGGCGAGTCCTATCCATTCGACCCGAACGAGGTCGTAGGGCCCAACTGGCAGGGGTCGATCTGGCTGCGCGCCTCCCAGCCCATGGGCGTCGTCGTAGATACCCTGGGCGCCAATCACTTCGGCGCCTACCACGGCGTGCCGGCCGACATCTTCGAAGGCTTCGGGGATCGTGATTTCACTCTGGGCACCCAGGTGAACTACGCGCCGCTCATCTACCGCGAACACCAGGGGTGGGAATCGAGCATCCAGGTCCAGAACTTGAGCTCGACCCACAACGCCAAGGTCAAGGTGTACTTCCTGGATAATAGCGGCGACGTTATCAAGACCGTCGTCGATTGGATCTGCCCACGTGGCTCGCAGACTTTCTTCCTACCGGTCATAGCCGGCTTGCCCGGTAACTGGATCGGTTCCGCTCGGATCGAGTCCCAGGACTGGCTCTCACCGGGCGACCCGGCGATATCATCGCCACGCATCCTGTCGGTGGTGCTGCTGGAGAAGTACACCGACCCGGCCAAGGCCGCCCGTCAGGAGGCGGTGGTGTACAACGCCTTGCAAGAGATGGGCTCCTTTGACTGGCAGGTGGGGCCGGGCCAGACCACCGGCTTCAGCGGCAGCGACGTGCTGTCCGTGCCGCTGGTGGCAAAGGGCGCGTTCGGTGTAACGACGGAGCTGGCAATCCAGAACTTGAACCCGAATCCTGGCTTCACCGACTTTGTGATCTTCGTCTACGATCAGAACGGGATACTAGATTACGTGTGCGAGAAACTGAATGAGAAGCAGGTCGAGTACATCGATCTGAACGAATGGGGCGTCATCCGGCCAGGCTTCCTGGGTTCTGTGGTGATCTCAGCCAACTTCAACAATCAGAAGGGCGGTGCCGCGCTGGGCGCCGTGGCCGTGGAGCGCGTGGGCCGGAGTCAGTCCCAGCCGGACCTGCCCGGCGACGAGTCCAAGGCCTTTGAGGCTTTCCCACTCTTCAACCGATTCAAACCAGAGGAACCCGTCCAATGTCCCGGCCAGCCGTAGGGTCATGGAAGTTGAAAGTTGAGAAGCTTGATTATCCTGAGCGCTCGTGGTATACTTGGCTACTGATCTGAGCATCTAATAGATGTTCAGAATAACATCCGAGATTTGTAGTAACGACTTCAGTGGTTCAACCCGCTCAAAACGACTGAAGTCGTTACTACGAGCACGAGACATTATCTGAATGGTAACCATCCACCTTGTGCTCCGGCTTGCCACGAAAGGCCCGTTGAAACAGGTTGATCAAGCGGCGCAACAGTGCGTTTCTAACGAACTCCCTGTACCAGCCGGCGAATTCAAACGCCGGTCAGGCAGGCCCACCACAAGAATCGCGCGCCCGTCCTTCCTTGTGTCGCTCGTCCTTCTGGCTATCCTGCTCCTGGTCTCCCTGCCGCTGTCACCTTTTCAGCCGCCCCGCTCGGCAGCTCAGACGGAGCCACCCTTTCCCCCCGCCGGCCAGTGGTTCACCTACGCCAACGGCGACGACATCCTGGCTCTGGCCCGCCAGGGTGACACCCTGTGGGCCGGCACGCGGGCCGGCGGCGTTGTGCGCTGGGACACGGCCACTGGTTCCTACGTCCAGTTCCTCAAGCCCCAGGACGGCCTGGCCGGCAACATAGTCTACGACATCGCCATCGATGACCACGGCCTCAAGTGGCTGGCCACCGACGGCGGCCTCAGCGTGCTGGATGACAACAGCACTCCCGGCAAAGCCGACGACACCTGGCACACCTACACCCGGCAGAACACCGGCGGCCAACTCCCCTCCAACCAGGTCACCGCTGTGGCCGTCGATGAGGCCGGCCGCCTGTGGATCGGCTCTTCCCAGTACTGGGACCCCGATGCAGAAGCCTACACCGGTGGTGGCCTGACAGAGCTGGACCCACACGGCACCCTGGACCCGAGTGACGATGTGTGGCTCCACACCTTCACCCTGGACAACACCCTCACCGTCCAGCAGGGTCAACAGATTCTGGGGCTGGCATCCGACAACATCACCGACATCCTGCCGGTGCCGGGCAACCCTTCGACAGGCTCAGGACAGGGTCGCGTGTGGGTCGCCAGCCGGCAGCACTGGCTGTACGAAGAACCCACCGAGAACATCCCCGGCCGGTGGGTCCAGGTCCATGGTGGTCTCAGCCGGCTGGACCACGCCGGCACGCCGGAGCCGGACGATGACACCTGGAAGAGCTGGAACTGCGAGGATGACAGCCAGTTTGGGTGCGTGGTCACCCAACTGCGCATGGACAGCCTGGGCTATATCTGGGCCGCCATGCGCGGCCGGGGCGTGCTCACTTTCCGCTACGACGCCGCCAGCCTGCGCCCGGATCGCGATCGCTTCACCACCGCCGATGGCCTGGCGTCCAACTTCGTGGATGCCATCGCCTTTGGCCCGCCGAATGACCCCGAATGGGCCAACGCCGTCTGGTTCAGCAGCTACCACAGCTTCAACGGCCAGGGGTACGGCGTGTCGGTGCTGGATCACGGCGGCACGCCCGGCAACCGCAGCGACGACACGTGGAACGTCAAAAACCCGACCGCCGGCCAGCCCCTCACCACGGGGGATGGTCTGGCGGGCAACCGGGTGCAGGCCATGCTGGCCGGCAACGACGTCATCTGGATGGGGACCGGCGGGATCAGTGGTCGGGCGTACGGCATCAGCCCCTTCGATCTGACCAGGCGGGCCTTCGACGACCCGCTGAGCACGGCTGCCACGGGCATCCCCAGCAACTACATCACCGATGTGGCCTTCGGGGAGGCCGGCACGCGCTGGGAGAACCAGGTGTGGGTGGGCACGGGCAATCGGTGGGAGCGGCGGTATGGGGCGGGCGCCCTGCTACTGGACACCCATGGCACGCTGGGGGGGGACGATGATACGTGGACGCAGTTCACCAAGGCCGGCGCCGACGACGATGGGCAGCCGCCGTGGACGGGGCTGGCTGGGGACAACGTGGTGGCGGTGGCCGTGGCTGGGGACAACGTGTGGTTCGGCACGCGGGAGGCGATGTGGGATTCGGAGGCCCATGGGTACACCGACGGGGGGTTGAGCGTGTACGACGGTGAGGGGTGGACCGTTCGCACTGTGGAGAGTACGGGGGGTGAGTCAACGGGATTGCGGTCGAACGGGGTATCGGCGCTGGCGGTGGGGTGCCATGGGGAGGTGTGGATTGGGCTGGGGAGTTTGCAGGAGAACCAGGGGGCCGGCATCGATGTGCTGGACACGGGGGGCGATCCCCACAACCTGGAGAACGATACCTGGTGGAACCCATTCAGATACCCCGCGATTCCTTCGGACCTCATAACTGACATTGCGCCAGATTGCGGCCAGGGCCAGGTATGGGTGTCCGGTGCGCCTCACTTTGCCGGTTTCGGCAACATGGGGGGCGGCGTGGGCCGGTATGACGAGGCTGCCCAGGCCTGGACAGCCTACACGACGGCCGATGGCCTGCAATCATACGCCAGTCGGAACGTCACCGGCGACGCCCGAAGCATCGCCGTTGGTCCCGAGGGGGCGATCTGGGCCGGCACCTGGGGCATGACCAACACCACGAGTACGGATATCTCCAACTGGCCCTACGTTCCGGCGACGATCAACTGGTACCGGGGTGGCGCCTGGGATTCCGCCTCCTTCCAGCACGATGGCTGGGTTTCGTCTATCGCCGTGGATGCCGCCGGCACCGTCTGGGCCGGCACTTCGCGCGGTGGCATGGACGGCGATCGGGATGGCCAGGCAGAGGATACGGAGATCAAAAAGACTGCCGGCGGGATCAAGCTCACGCGTGCCGGGGCCGGGTGGGCGAGCTGGTCGCCGGCCAATTCGCCGCTGGTGAGCGGCGACGTCGAAGTCATCGCTGCAGCGCCGGATGGTGATGTCTGGATCGGCACCAACGGATGGGGTTTGATGCGCTTCCACGCGGGCCAGGAACCGACCGAGCCAACCCCGACGAGCACGCCGACCTCGCCTGCTCCGACATCAACACCCACCAGCACGCCCACCAGCACTGCTACGCCGCTGCCCCCTACACCGACACCTACGCCGACACCGACAGCGACCCCTGGGGGAACCTCGTCCCGGCAACTCTATTTGCCGCTGGTGGCCAGCAACTGGGTGAGCCAGCTCGCTGCAGCGCCAACGCCGCCTGCTACCTCCCCTCAGTTCGATTGTGGAGGGTGGTGTGAATTGGGAGGCTCGGCGGACATGAGACAGCAGACCGTGACATCGAGCCAACCCGTGGACGACTGGCGTATGTACGTGAACGGCCTGGCGATCGGGTTACTGTCAGAAGAATACCCAACTTACGCCGTCGTCGAGGCCCCCGTGGGATACCACGTTCGCATCGAGGCCCTGTTCCAGGGCCAGTGGCTCCTGGCCTGCGAGTCAGATGTTGGGTGCTAGTCACGGGCCACCCGACGCCAGAGTGTAGTACAGGTCCGTGTCATTATCTCGGCCGGCAGACTCGACGGCCTGTATCCCGAAGCCATCGCTCAGCAGGTCTGCCAGGGCCTGCGCGCAGGTCGTCCCTCTGATGACAACCGGAGCGCCGGCACTTCCACTGGCAGACATGACGATGGGGATGGAAGAGACGGGGGCGCTGACCGAACACCTCAAGACAACAACCTGCTTGCCCGGCGATTGAGCCAGGGCGTTACCGCCCCATCGGGTACTCCCCACCACAAGTACGAGCGCGATCAACAAGACGGACAGCAGAACCATCACAGTCTTCTTCATTTGTGACCTCCTCACATTCTCAATTGAAATGAACTGCCTGCAGTATACATGAAAGGCATGGCGGGGGTCAAGACGATTCGGGAATTCACGAGTTTTTCACAAAATGGGCAAATTCGCGGTCAGTGCCCGTATCCTTCGCGCCCGCGTTGCGTTACAGCACTCAAGTTAAAACCATTCACCAGGCAGGGAATATCTTGCTGATAGCACGAGGCGCTCCGCGCTGACTCCGCGTTGCAGCCTAACAACAGCCACCGCTATTGAAATCCGATGCCTCGGCCGATGTGGCGCGAGGTTTGGGCGGGGAGGCCAGCCACAGTGAGTGCGCGCCCCACGCATACCCCTGGGCAATCTGCAATAGCATATCTTCGACGGCGTGCAGCCGCCCTGGTCGCGGTGAGCCTCGCAAGCTTCCTGCTGGGTGTGTTGCTAGGCTTCCTCGGCGATTCTCAGCCGGCCCCGGTCGGCGCTCAGGCGTCTCGCTTGCACTCCCTGCCGGTGAACGCCACCGGACCCGGCGCGGTCAACGCAGCGGCACTGGCTGCATCGCCCGACTTGAATTGCGAGAGCAGTAACGTTGACTTTGTCGGGGGCACCTACGGCGACACGACCCTCAGCCCGGGGGACCCTGGCGAGAATGCAGCGTTCCGGCTCCCTGAGGGCATCGATACCTCCTCCGTCATTGACTGGCAGCCAATGATCACCCTCATGGACGGATGGCAGCAAATGGGCCTGTGGCAACTGCTTGGCACGCAGGCTCGCCATGCGGATTATAATGGGACGTTCTACCTCATCTCGCCGCGCATCAACCTCTTTGACATCCCCAAACCGATCACGCTCACGTTTGAATATGACCTGGACTCAACGGCTCCTCGAGGCTGGGTTGACATCTCGATCAATGGCAGCGGCTGGGTTGACCTTCATCCCGGACCAGGACAGTCATTGACGCCGGGCAGTGGGCAAAAGGCGGAAGTCAGCTTGTCCGACTATGCCTTTTCGATCATCCAGCTCCGATGGGGGCTCATTGGCAATCAACTTTGCGGGGATCCGGAAGTACCGGGGGACTGCACGAACTATTTTGTGGTCAAGAACGTGCAGATCAAAGGCGGCATTGGTGCCGAGGGTAGTATGGGTGGTGGATTTGGTGGCGGGATGGGGCTGGATGAGCTGAAAGCCCGTGCCTACATTGCAGACACGGGCAACCACCGCGTCCAGATCTTTGAGTATGAGCCTGATGGGACGGCCCTGACTTTTAAGGGTGAAATAGGGTATTACGGCGACGGCGACGGCGAATTCCACCTGCCTGAGGACGTGGTTGTGGGACCGGACGCCGTGGTCTACGTGGCTGACACGGGGAACCACCGCATTGAGTACTTTGACGCGGATGGCAACTTCCAGGGACAGTTTGGCAGCTACGGCGACGCGATCCCCAGTCAAGGAGACCCCGCCGAGGACGCACGGTTCAAGTCGCCGAGCGGCGTGGCAACCAGCGCCTGGCACCTCACACAGGGACTCACAGATGGCCCCCAAGGCGACTACTACTACGTGTACGTGGCCGACACAGGCAACCATCGGGTGCAGAGGTTCAAGATCGAGAATAATGGTGGGGCGCCCAAGTATGATGGTGAGTGGGGCTACTACGGCGATGGGGACGGCGAGTTCAACTCGCCGGAAGGCATTGACGTAGACCCCATCGAGACTCCACAGGATCTCGGAGGCATGCCCCCAATCTTCTGCCAAATCGAGAGCTGGGAAGCCCGGGTCTACGTCGCGGATACCAACAACCACCGGGTACAGTCCTTCAGCCTAGAGGGTGACTTCAAGAAGGAGATTGGCAGCTACGGGGATGCCATTCCGTCACAGGGTGACACGACGGGAGTTCAGTTCCACTCACCCCAGGATGTGGGTGTTGGCATTCGCCTGGACAGCATGCTGGGCTTCATCGACGGATGTGCTCCGCGGCTGGTTGACCTCCATGTTGCAGACACCGGGAACCATCGCATCATGTACCTGCTCCGACAGGGCGATACAGACGATCATGAATTCCAGAACCAGTTTGGTCACTACGGCGACGAGGAGGGGCTATTCAATTCCCTGGCCGGCATCGCTGCTGATCGCCTCCACCCGGATGACGTTGGTCTGGAGAGCGATATCTTCACCGTCGACACGTGGAATCACCGCTACCAGCGCTCCAGCCGGCAGGTTGGTGGCGGGATTCTTCCATTTCCATAGGCTTTGAATCACCTTATGCACCCGAGAATGAACCGCAAGCCTACCAACAATAAGGCCAGGTTGAGTTCCACCTGCGTCCGAGGATTACATCTGTTTTTCCTCGCTGTGCTGATGGCCGGGATAGCGCTGAACGTGGGTTCGGGATCAGTGCCAGTGGCCCACGCTGCGGCCTTCCTTGTCAACAGTGTCGCCGACCTTCCCGATGGGGGCCTTGCGGACGGCCTCTGCGATACCGGCAGCGCCCCCTTCTTGACTGGCATATGCACCCTGCGTGCGGCCATACAGCAGGCCAACGCCACGGTCGGTCCCGATGCCATTACCTTGCCGGCTGGAGTCTACACTTTGACCCGTGTCGGCACCGGTGAGGATGAGGCCGATACCGGCGATCTGGACATCACCGACGACATGACCATAATTGGCGCAAACGCAGCTACCACAATCGTTGACGGTCTCACCTTCGACCGGGTGTTCGACATTCTTCCGGGTGCCACCGTAACAATCCAGGATGTGACGATCCAGAACGGGGATACTGCATCGGTCATTGTCGTCATCGTGGGTGGCGGTGTCACGGGAATAGGTGCCGGCATCCGAAACATGGGTACGCTGACTCTGACCGACGTCGACGTCAAAGACAACGCAGCCGACGAGTCCGCAGGCGGTGGCATTGCCAATCAGGGCTCCCTGACAATGAGCGGTGGCACCATCAGCGATAACTCGGCGCGGGATGCTGGCGGCGGCATCTTCAATCTGGATTCGGGCACGGCGACGTTGAACAACGTCACTGTCAGTGACAACACTGTGGAGCGACGAGGGGGTGGCATCGCCACCCTTGGCTCACTGACGCTGACCGACAGCACGGTCAGCGGAAATACCGCAAACCGGCAGGGTGCCGGCATCTTCAGCGGCGGTGGCACGCTCACGCTCACCACCAGTACCATCCGCGACAACGTACTCGACGCACCTGGTTCCTTTGGTGGAGGCATCTACAACACGGGTGCGTTGACCATGGACCAGAGCACTATTCGCGATAACACAGCCCGCAAGGGAGGCGGCGGGCTGTTCCATTCCAGCGACGCCTCCACCGCCACGCTCACTAAAAGCACCATCAGCGGCAACACACTCGCCCTGCAAGGCATGGGCGGGGGTGGCATCTACAATCGCGGCCCTATGTCGCTCACCAACGTAACCATCACCGGCAATCAGGCCCCCGCCGGCTACGGTGCAGCCATCCGCAACAATGCCGGTGCCACTCTGCAGGTGGTCAACAGCACCATCTTCAACAATGTCGGCATAAACATGATCCACAACCTGGGCAGCGCTACGTTCAAGAACACGATTGTTGGCGGAGGCACCGGGACAACAACCAAGAGCGTCGTCACGTCCCAGGGCTACAATCTGGAAAGCGCTAGCAGTTGTGGCTTCACGGAACCAACCGATCTGGTCAATACCGATCCGCTCCTCGGTCCGCTGCAACTTAATGCACCTGGTAACACCGAAACCCATGCGCTCCTCGTCGGGAGCCCGGCTGTTGATGCCGGCACCTGCGCAGGCGCGCCGGCGACCGACCAGCGCGGCGTCGCCCGACCGAAGGGGACAACCTGTGACATTGGAGCCTTTGAAGACCCTGTCGCCGCCGCCATCGCGGCAGGTTGCTACAATTTTGATGGAGATGAAGCGGTAGACATCGATGACGTGGTGGCCATTGCCAGCCGCTGGCACCTCACGGCCGCCAACCCGGACCCGGATGGCAACCCGCTTACCCCGAACTACGAGCTCTACTTCGACCTGCATCCAGATGATGGTATTATCACCGTGCAGGATATCATGCTTGTGAGTGCGCAGTGGGGCCAGCCGTGTCCATGAGGCAGATGCACCCATCCGATGCCCGAAGTCCGATGTACGACTCAGCCTGCTCTTGGGTTGTCAAATTCAGGCCAAAAGTGCGAAATCAGCGCTTCAGCCGGCCTGGCGCCGGCCCTTAGAACGTTGTTTGAGGAGGAGAATCACTCATGAATAGTCGCGCCCCTAACCATAAACATCCCGGCAATCATCTTCCATATCATGCCTGGCCAGGCCGGCGCATTCTCCTGCTCGCCGCGCCGGCCATCGTCGCCGTCCTCGTGCTGGCGCTGGCTCTAAACGTCTTGACCGCCCGCGCCTTCGGCGACCTGGAGGTGACCTTTTCGACGTCGCCACCAACTACGACCAAGGCCGGTACCAACCACTCGTTCGCCGTGGAGGTAACAAACAACGCCAGCAGCCAGCCGGACGCGGAGGCCGTGGTGTTCGAGTACCGGGCGCCGGCCGGCGTGGTGATCCAGAGCATCTCAAGCTCTGTCGGCCCTTGTGAGGTCGGCACCGAGGGCGATCCCAGCGACCCGTCCATCTGTTCCCTGGGCAACATGCCCACAGGTAGGACCGAGACGGTCAACGTCACCGTGTACGTGCTCCCGGACGTCCCGGATGGCACGCTCCTGGACCACGACGTGCGAGCCTGGCAGTTTGGCACCGAGGATAATCCCCCTGACAACGAGAACCACGCCTTCGTCACAGTACAAGCCGAGGCCGACCTCTCTGTGTCCAAGACGTCTGAGGGCGACGTGGCCACCGGCTTCGACACCAATACCTTCCAGGACATCCTCACACCCACCGCGGATCAGGTGACCGCCGGTGAGTTGATCAAGTACATAATCACCGTCACCAACACTGGCCCGTCGGATGCCCAGACCGTGATCATCACTGACACCCTGCCGGCCAAGTTCGACTTCGTAGAGAGCGTGCCGGCCGGCTGTTGGGCCAACGCCGCCAACCCGCTGCTCATTACCTGCCCGCTGAACACCGTGCCGGCTACCACCACCCAGCAGATAGAGGTGGTCGCGCGCACCCGGCCGGATGCCGCCATTGACGACCCCGACGATGGGGACAACGTGCGCACCGCGACCAACAATGTCCAGGTGTCGAGCGACACTACTGACCCAACCACGCCGAACTCGTTCGACCTGGCAGCAACCGTGAACGCGGTCGCCAACCTGCAGATCACCAAGACCGACATCCCCGACCCGGTGCTGGCCGGCGAGGAAGTGACCTACGACATCACGGCCCGGAACCTGGGGCCGTCCAAGGCGCGCGCTACAGACATCACCGATACGCTGCCCAGCGGCCTGGTCTTCGTCCGCTGCGAGCCGGTGGATCCAGATGAGGTGCCGGTTTGCACCTACGACCAACCGGCCAACACCGTCACCCTGACGGACTTCCGCATTAACGGCTTGCTGCGGGACGATCTGATGCCGGATGAGGAGCGCTCCTTCCGCATCGTGGCCTATGCCCGGAGTAACCTGGTCAAAGAGCCAGACATCTACAGCGAGCCGGATGCTGTGGGCAACCTGGTGACCATCACCGACACGGTCGTCATCACCGAGGCCACAGACATCAGCGATTTCTACGCGGCCAACAACACCGACCACGAGTTGACGGGCGTCACCAGCCAGGCTGACCTGGCCGTCAGCAAGACCGATGTCCCCAACCCCACACCCGACGACGGCTACCTGACCTTCGACCCGGTCACCAACAGCTTCGTCTATACCTACTACCTCACCATTGAGAACCTGGGCCCGTCGGATGCCGGCCGAGTGATCTTGACCGACACGTTGCCGGTCTATGCCAGCCTGGACATGGTAGGTAGCGATCCGCTGACAGCGATCACGACTACCGGCTCCCCCACGGGCGCCCTCGGTATCCGATTCCGTGACGATGGCGTGGTCATCGTGGACTGGGGCCAGATTGCCGGCAACGATGGCCGGCGCGATGACCTGGATCTGACTAATCCCGCCAACCCATCACTGCCCACGACGCGGACCCTGACCATCCGCGTGCGCGTGGACGCCAACGTGGCGCCGGACATCGGCTTTGTGGAGAACCGGGTGGAGGTGGGCACCGTCCCTGGCAACATCTGCCCGACCCAGACTGGCAGCCTGGCCTGCACGGATCCCTGGCCCCACGGCTACACCCCGACGCCGGACTCGAACCTGAGCAACAACGTTTTCGTCGAGCAAACGCTGCTGGTCACGCCTGCGGTCAAGGTGGACAAGAAGGTGTACGTCCGCAGCAGCCCGGCCAGAGGCATCGACGTCACCACGGATGGCCTGACGGAGGCTGAACGCTGTGCTGCCTACAGCGCCGACGACATCCTGACGCTGCCTGGCGACGAGCTCACCTACTGCTACACCATCACCAACGAGGGCGACACGTGGCTCCACTCCATCACGCTGCAGGACCCGTCCGATGCAGCTATCTACCGCGCGGCGACTACCAATTTCACTGTCGTGGACCCGAGCCAGCCGCCGCTGCGGGGCACCATCACCGTGGCCGGCGCTGACGAGGCCCAGACCATCACCATCGCCACGACCGAGCCCGAAGTGGCCGTCCTGGCCCCGAAGGGCACGCCGGACGACTACGACCACATCCTGATCATCCGCAGCTTCACGGTGGACTTCCCGGCCGGGAACAACCAGATCATCGCCCTGGGCACCAATCGGGCGCGGGTGGATGCGGTGCCCAGCACCAAGTACAGCACCCCCTTGCCTGGCATTGAGCCCTCCGGCGATGATTATTGCAACGATCTCGACCCCAATCTCATCTGCGACACCGATCTGCTCCATGATACCCTGGCCCTGCCGGTGCTGGAAGACACCACCAAGGACTGGAGCATCTTCGATGACCACGACGGGGACGGCGAGCCGACCGCCGGCGACATCGTCGAGTACACGGTTAACATCTCCAATACCGGCGCCATCTCGGCCACGGGGGTCGTGTTCTACGATGGGCTGTACAACTACATCAACGACGACCCGGATCACCCGTGGGTGCCGGCGAAGCTGATCAACGGCAGCGTCACCGCCGCCATCCACGTCTCCGGACGTGATCCGGTCACCGGCCGCATCATTGATGCCGACGTGCAGCCACCAGACCTGGCCTTCGGCGACGATCTCCTGCTCCGCACACAGGCGCCGGCGATCGGTGGCGCCTGGATTGAGATCACCGACCCCTCGGCCATCGTGCTGCCCGGAGAGATCACGCTGGGCAACAACACGGGCGACGACGAGGTCCGCGTGGCTACCAGGCTGGCCATCCCGCCCAAGGGCGAGCTGCTGCGCTTCAACGGCGTCACTTATGACCCGCCCATCCCTGTCACCTTCTCCCTGCGCGTGCGTTACCAGGTGCGGATCAAAGACATGGAAGCAGGGCCAGGGTTCAGCGTGCACTGCGGGAAAACCATCGTCCTCAACCACGGTTGGGTGGACTATAACGAGATCGATCTGTTCGACCAGCGGTTCCCACAGTTCGACCCCACGGACACCAACAAATACTTTACCAGCAACCGCCAGGCCAACAACCATGCCGGCACTGCTGGTCTCGTCTACTGGTGGTCCGAGACTCCGGGCTGGCCGGAGATCCCAGCCGGCGTCGAGCCTACGAACTTCGTCCAGGGACCGCACTTCGACGGACCGCGCTTCGACGACGAGTACCCTCGGGACGACGATGACCCCACCTGGTTCGAGGTGTCGCGTCAGTCGCCGTGCAAGGGCGTGGACTGGCGGCTTCAGTTGCCGGCCATCAACACCGACGAGTGCGAGACCTGGATCCAGGTCCAGAATGTGGGGAACGAGTTTACCAAGGCATTGCTGGTACTGTGGGGCGAACCGGGATTCTGCCCGCCGCAGGCCTTTGGGCCGCTCAAGGTCGAGTGCACCGGGCTCCTGCGCCCCGGCAGTGCCTGGACCTTCACCAACCGATTGCTGCCGGCAGGGGCCAGGTCCGGCATCATGTACTCCCTGAACGCGACCGACCTGGTGACAGATGAGCGCGGGAACGAGCGTATCTTCGCTGACATGGCGTGTGGCCGGCTATTCCCGTTGATCCGGCAGAATCACGACGAGTGGCTGCTGTTTGACCGGGCGTATCGCGAGAGCGGCACCTACTTCGGCCCCATTGGCGATTTCCCGGGGGAGCAGTTGGTCCTTGACTTCGGTGCCCACACGGGCGAACCGCTGGCTGTCACAGTCAACCGGACGTGTCCGGACGTGGTCGATCCCAACCTGGACAGCAGTGCGGCCTACGTAGGCATCTCCACCGACCGCGAGGGGTTCCGTGACCCACGGGCCGGCGGGTTCGCCTACTACGCGCCTCTGGTCTGGGCCGACTACTTCGGCATGAACAGCATCATCAATGTCCAGAACTCGGGTGAAGAGTGCACGTCCGTGGAGCTGTGGTTCCAGCGCCAGGGGGACTGCATCCGGCCGGTGGTGTGGGACATCCTGTCCCTGGCCCCTGGCGAGTCCTATCCATTTGACCCGAACGAAGTCGTAGGGCCTGGTTGGCAGGGCTCAGCGTGGTTGTCGGCCTCGCAGCCGCTGGGGGTGATTATAGATACGCTGGGCGCCAACCACTTCGGCGCCTACCACGGCGTGCCGGCTGACGTGTACGTGGGTCAAGATGACCCTCTAAACTTCAGCCTGGGCACCCAGGTGAACTACGCGCCGCTGATCTACCGCGAGCACCAGGGCTGGGAGACCAGCATCCAGGTGCAGAACCTGAGCTCGACGTACAACGCCAAGGTGAAGGTCTACTTCCTGGACAATAGTGGCGACGTCATCAAGACCGTCGTTGACTGGATCTGTCCGCGCGGCTCCCAGACCTTCTTCCTGCCGATGATTGCCGGCCTGCCGGGCAACTGGGTCGGTTCGGCCCGCGTCGAGTCCCAGAACTGGTTCTCACCGGGTGATCCGGCGATCTCGGCCCCACGCGTCCTGTCGGTGGTCATGCTGGAGAAGTACACCGACCCGGCCAAGACCTCGCGCCAGGAGGCGGTCCTATACAACGCCCTGCAGGAGATGGGCTCCTATGACTGGCAACTGGGGCCCGGCCGGGGAGGATTCCGCGGTACCGGCGTGCTCTCCGTTCCGCTGGCGGCCAAGCGCAACCGGGGCGTGTCCACGGAGTTGGCCATTCAGAACCTGAACCCCCATCCCGGCTTCACCGACTTCGTCATCTTCATCTACGATCAGAACCGGCTGATCGACTACGTGTGCGAGAAGTTGAATGAGAAACAGGTGGAGTACATCAATCTGGACGAATGGGGTATTATCCCACCAGGCTTCCTGGGATCGCTGGTGATCTCGGCCACCTACACCAATCAGCAGGGCGGTGACCCGACTCAGGAAGGCGTAGGGGTAGCCCTGGGGGCCGTGGCGGTGGAGCGCGTCGGTCGCGTTCTGTCTGATCCAGACATCCCAGGCGACGAGTCCAAGGCTTTCGAAGCCTTCCCGCTATTCGACGGCGGATTCCTGGTAGAGGTCGGTCCTGATGGGCTGCCTCCCGCCTGCCCTGGCCAGCCATAGCGCTCCAGGTGGAATGAGACAACACTTCCCCCGGCCTGGCCGGGGGAAGTGTTCTGGTGGCGAACCCACTCAGGCGGGCAAGTTTATTCGTCCGCCTGGGCTTTGTGTCGCGCTCCTCCTGCTCAGCCTGTCGCTGCTCCTGTCTCTTCCTCTTTTGCTGCAACCAACGCCTTCCACCGCCCAGACCGGGTCCCCCTCACTCCCTACAGGCCAGTGGTACACCTACGCCAACGGCGACGACATCTTGGCTCTGGCCCGCGAAGGCGACCCTTCGTCAGGCCCCCTTCGACAAGCTCGGGACGTCGCTTCGACAAGCTCAGGAGAGACCTCGGGACACGGCGTCCTGTGGGCCGGCACCCGCGCCGGCGGCCTCATCCGCTGGAACACGACCGCCGGCTCCTACACCCAGTTCCTCAAGCCCCAGGACGAGCTGGCCGGCAACATCGTCTACGACATCGCCATCGATGACCATGGCCTCAAGTGGCTGGCCACCGACGGCGGCCTCAGCGTGCTGGATGACAACAGCACTCCCGGCAAAGCCGACGACACCTGGCACACCTACACCCGGCAGAACACCGGCGGCCAACTCCCCTCCAACCAGGTCACCGCTGTGGCCGTCGATGAGGCCGGCCGCCTGTGGATCGGCTCTTCCCAGTACTGGGACCCCGATGCAGAAGCCTACACCGGTGGTGGCCTGACAGAGCTGGACCCACACGGCACCCTGGACCCGAGTGACGATGTGTGGCTCCACACCTTCACCCTGGACAACACCCTCACCGTCCAGCAGGGTCAACAGATTCTGGGGCTGGCATCCGACAACATCACCGACATCCTGCCGGTGCCGGGCAACCCTTCGACAGGCTCAGGACAGGGTCGCGTGTGGGTCGCCAGCCGGCAGCACTGGCTGTACGAAGAACCCACCGAGAACATCCCCGGCCGGTGGGTCCAGGTCCATGGTGGTCTCAGCCGGCTGGACCACGCCGGCACGCCGGAGCCGGACGATGACACCTGGAAGAGCTGGAACTGCGAGGATGACAGCCAGTTTGGGTGCGTGGTCACCCAACTGCGCATGGACAGCCTGGGCTATATCTGGGCCGCCATGCGCGGCCGGGGCGTGCTCACTTTCCGCTACGACGCCGCCAGCCTGCGCCCGGATCGCGATCGCTTCACCACCGCCGATGGCCTGGCGTCCAACTTCGTGGATGCCATCGCCTTTGGCCCGCCGAATGACCCCGAATGGGCCAACGCCGTCTGGTTCAGCAGCTACCACAGCTTCAACGGCCAGGGGTACGGCGTGTCGGTGCTGGATCACGGCGGCACGCCCGGCAACCGCAGCGACGACACGTGGAACGTCAAAAACCCGACCGCCGGCCAGCCCCTCACCACGGGGGATGGTCTGGCGGGCAACCGGGTGCAGGCCATGCTGGCCGGCAACGACGTCATCTGGATGGGGACCGGCGGGATCAGTGGTCGGGCGTACGGCATCAGCCCCTTCGATCTGACCAGGCGGGCCTTCGACGACCCGCTGAGCACGGCTGCCACGGGCATCCCCAGCAACTACATCACCGATGTGGCCTTCGGGGAGGCCGGCACGCGCTGGGAGAACCAGGTGTGGGTGGGCACGGGCAATCGGTGGGAGCGGCGGTATGGGGCGGGCGCCCTGCTACTGGACACCCATGGCACGCTGGGGGGGGACGATGATACGTGGACGCAGTTCACCAAGGCCGGCGCCGACGACGATGGGCAGCCGCCGTGGACGGGGCTGGCTGGGGACAACGTGGTGGCGGTGGCCGTGGCTGGGGACAACGTGTGGTTCGGCACGCGGGAGGCGATGTGGGATTCGGAGGCCCATGGGTACACCGACGGGGGGTTGAGCGTGTACGACGGTGAGGGGTGGACCGTTCGCACTGTGGAGAGTACGGGGGGTGAGTCAACGGGATTGCGGTCGAACGGGGTATCGGCGCTGGCGGTGGGGTGCCATGGGGAGGTGTGGATTGGGCTGGGGAGTTTGCAGGAGAACCAGGGGGCCGGCATCGATGTGCTGGACACGGGGGGCGATCCCCACAACCTGGAGAACGATACCTGGTGGAACCCATTCAGATACCCCGCGATTCCTTCGGACCTCATAACTGACATTGCGCCAGATTGCGGCCAGGGCCAGGTATGGGTGTCCGGTGCGCCTCACTTTGCCGGTTTCGGCAACATGGGGGGCGGCGTGGGCCGGTATGACGAGGCTGCCCAGGCCTGGACAGCCTACACGACGGCCGATGGCCTGCAATCATACGCCAGTCGGAACGTCACCGGCGACGCCCGAAGCATCGCCGTTGGTCCCGAGGGGGCGATCTGGGCCGGCACCTGGGGCATGACCAACACCACGAGTACGGATATCTCCAACTGGCCCTACGTTCCGGCGACGATCAACTGGTACCGGGGTGGCGCCTGGGATTCCGCCTCCTTCCAGCACGATGGCTGGGTTTCGTCTATCGCCGTGGATGCCGCCGGCACCGTCTGGGCCGGCACTTCGCGCGGTGGCATGGACGGCGATCGGGATGGCCAGGCAGAGGATACGGAGATCAAAAAGACTGCCGGCGGGATCAAGCTCACGCGTGCCGGGGCCGGGTGGGCGAGCTGGTCGCCGGCCAATTCGCCGCTGGTGAGCGGCGACGTCGAAGTCATCGCTGCAGCGCCGGATGGTGATGTCTGGATCGGCACCAACGGATGGGGTTTGATGCGCTTCCACGCGGGCCAGGAACCGACCGAGCCAACCCCGACGAGCACGCCGACCTCGCCTGCTCCGACATCAACACCCACCAGCACGCCCACCAGCACTGCTACGCCGCTGCCCCCTACACCGACACCTACGCCGACACCGACAGCGACCCCTGGGGGAACCTCGTCCCGGCAACTCTATTTGCCGCTGGTGGCCAGCAACTGGGTGAGCCAGCTCGCTGCAGCGCCAACGCCGCCTGCTACCTCCCCTCAGTTCGATTGTGGAGGGTGGTGTGAATTGGGAGGCTCGGCGGACATGAGACAGCAGACCGTGACATCGAGCCAACCCGTGGACGACTGGCGTATGTACGTGAACGGCCTGGCGATCGGGTTACTGTCAGAAGAATACCCAACTTACGCCGTCGTCGAGGCCCCCGTGGGATACCACGTTCGCATCGAGGCCCTGTTCCAGGGCCAGTGGCTCCTGGCCTGCGAGTCAGATGTTGGGTGCTAGTCACGGGCCACCCGACGCCAGAGTGTAGTACAGGTCCGTGTCATTATCTCGGCCGGCAGACTCGACGGCCTGTATCCCGAAGCCATCGCTCAGCAGGTCTGCCAGGGCCTGCGCGCAGGTCGTCCCTCTGATGACAACCGGAGCGCCGGCACTTCCACTGGCAGACATGACGATGGGGATGGAAGAGACGGGGGCGCTGACCGAACACCTCAAGACAACAACCTGCTTGCCCGGCGATTGAGCCAGGGCGTTACCGCCCCATCGGGTACTCCCCACCACAAGTACGAGCGCGATCAACAAGACGGACAGCAGAACCATCACAGTCTTCTTCATTTGTGACCTCCTCACATTCTCAATTGAAATGAACTGCCTGCAGTATACATGAAAGGCATGGCGGGGGTCAAGACGATTCGGGAATTCACGAGTTTTTCACAAAATGGGCAAATTCGCGGTCAGTGCCCGTATCCTTCGCGCCCGCGTTGCGTTACAGCACTCAAGTTAAAACCATTCACCAGGCAGGGAATATCTTGCTGATAGCACGAGGCGCTCCGCGCTGACTCCGCGTTGCAGCCTAACAACAGCCACCGCTATTGAAATCCGATGCCTCGGCCGATGTGGCGCGAGGTTTGGGCGGGGAGGCCAGCCACAGTGAGTGCGCGCCCCACGCATACCCCTGGGCAATCTGCAATAGCATATCTTCGACGGCGTGCAGCCGCCCTGGTCGCGGTGAGCCTCGCAAGCTTCCTGCTGGGTGTGTTGCTAGGCTTCCTCGGCGATTCTCAGCCGGCCCCGGTCGGCGCTCAGGCGTCTCGCTTGCACTCCCTGCCGGTGAACGCCACCGGACCCGGCGCGGTCAACGCAGCGGCACTGGCTGCATCGCCCGACTTGAATTGCGAGAGCAGTAACGTTGACTTTGTCGGGGGCACCTACGGCGACACGACCCTCAGCCCGGGGGACCCTGGCGAGAATGCAGCGTTCCGGCTCCCTGAGGGCATCGATACCTCCTCCGTCATTGACTGGCAGCCAATGATCACCCTCATGGACGGATGGCAGCAAATGGGCCTGTGGCAACTGCTTGGCACGCAGGCTCGCCATGCGGATTATAATGGGACGTTCTACCTCATCTCGCCGCGCATCAACCTCTTTGACATCCCCAAACCGATCACGCTCACGTTTGAATATGACCTGGACTCAACGGCTCCTCGAGGCTGGGTTGACATCTCGATCAATGGCAGCGGCTGGGTTGACCTTCATCCCGGACCAGGACAGTCATTGACGCCGGGCAGTGGGCAAAAGGCGGAAGTCAGCTTGTCCGACTATGCCTTTTCGATCATCCAGCTCCGATGGGGGCTCATTGGCAATCAACTTTGCGGGGATCCGGAAGTACCGGGGGACTGCACGAACTATTTTGTGGTCAAGAACGTGCAGATCAAAGGCGGCATTGGTGCCGAGGGTAGTATGGGTGGTGGATTTGGTGGCGGGATGGGGCTGGATGAGCTGAAAGCCCGTGCCTACATTGCAGACACGGGCAACCACCGCGTCCAGATCTTTGAGTATGAGCCTGATGGGACGGCCCTGACTTTTAAGGGTGAAATAGGGTATTACGGCGACGGCGACGGCGAATTCCACCTGCCTGAGGACGTGGTTGTGGGACCGGACGCCGTGGTCTACGTGGCTGACACGGGGAACCACCGCATTGAGTACTTTGACGCGGATGGCAACTTCCAGGGACAGTTTGGCAGCTACGGCGACGCGATCCCCAGTCAAGGAGACCCCGCCGAGGACGCACGGTTCAAGTCGCCGAGCGGCGTGGCAACCAGCGCCTGGCACCTCACACAGGGACTCACAGATGGCCCCCAAGGCGACTACTACTACGTGTACGTGGCCGACACAGGCAACCATCGGGTGCAGAGGTTCAAGATCGAGAATAATGGTGGGGCGCCCAAGTATGATGGTGAGTGGGGCTACTACGGCGATGGGGACGGCGAGTTCAACTCGCCGGAAGGCATTGACGTAGACCCCATCGAGACTCCACAGGATCTCGGAGGCATGCCCCCAATCTTCTGCCAAATCGAGAGCTGGGAAGCCCGGGTCTACGTCGCGGATACCAACAACCACCGGGTACAGTCCTTCAGCCTAGAGGGTGACTTCAAGAAGGAGATTGGCAGCTACGGGGATGCCATTCCGTCACAGGGTGACACGACGGGAGTTCAGTTCCACTCACCCCAGGATGTGGGTGTTGGCATTCGCCTGGACAGCATGCTGGGCTTCATCGACGGATGTGCTCCGCGGCTGGTTGACCTCCATGTTGCAGACACCGGGAACCATCGCATCATGTACCTGCTCCGACAGGGCGATACAGACGATCATGAATTCCAGAACCAGTTTGGTCACTACGGCGACGAGGAGGGGCTATTCAATTCCCTGGCCGGCATCGCTGCTGATCGCCTCCACCCGGATGACGTTGGTCTGGAGAGCGATATCTTCACCGTCGACACGTGGAATCACCGCTACCAGCGCTCCAGCCGGCAGGTTGGTGGCGGGATTCTTCCATTTCCATAGGCTTTGAATCACCTTATGCACCCGAGAATGAACCGCAAGCCTACCAACAATAAGGCCAGGTTGAGTTCCACCTGCGTCCGAGGATTACATCTGTTTTTCCTCGCTGTGCTGATGGCCGGGATAGCGCTGAACGTGGGTTCGGGATCAGTGCCAGTGGCCCACGCTGCGGCCTTCCTTGTCAACAGTGTCGCCGACCTTCCCGATGGGGGCCTTGCGGACGGCCTCTGCGATACCGGCAGCGCCCCCTTCTTGACTGGCATATGCACCCTGCGTGCGGCCATACAGCAGGCCAACGCCACGGTCGGTCCCGATGCCATTACCTTGCCGGCTGGAGTCTACACTTTGACCCGTGTCGGCACCGGTGAGGATGAGGCCGATACCGGCGATCTGGACATCACCGACGACATGACCATAATTGGCGCAAACGCAGCTACCACAATCGTTGACGGTCTCACCTTCGACCGGGTGTTCGACATTCTTCCGGGTGCCACCGTAACAATCCAGGATGTGACGATCCAGAACGGGGATACTGCATCGGTCATTGTCGTCATCGTGGGTGGCGGTGTCACGGGAATAGGTGCCGGCATCCGAAACATGGGTACGCTGACTCTGACCGACGTCGACGTCAAAGACAACGCAGCCGACGAGTCCGCAGGCGGTGGCATTGCCAATCAGGGCTCCCTGACAATGAGCGGTGGCACCATCAGCGATAACTCGGCGCGGGATGCTGGCGGCGGCATCTTCAATCTGGATTCGGGCACGGCGACGTTGAACAACGTCACTGTCAGTGACAACACTGTGGAGCGACGAGGGGGTGGCATCGCCACCCTTGGCTCACTGACGCTGACCGACAGCACGGTCAGCGGAAATACCGCAAACCGGCAGGGTGCCGGCATCTTCAGCGGCGGTGGCACGCTCACGCTCACCACCAGTACCATCCGCGACAACGTACTCGACGCACCTGGTTCCTTTGGTGGAGGCATCTACAACACGGGTGCGTTGACCATGGACCAGAGCACTATTCGCGATAACACAGCCCGCAAGGGAGGCGGCGGGCTGTTCCATTCCAGCGACGCCTCCACCGCCACGCTCACTAAAAGCACCATCAGCGGCAACACACTCGCCCTGCAAGGCATGGGCGGGGGTGGCATCTACAATCGCGGCCCTATGTCGCTCACCAACGTAACCATCACCGGCAATCAGGCCCCCGCCGGCTACGGTGCAGCCATCCGCAACAATGCCGGTGCCACTCTGCAGGTGGTCAACAGCACCATCTTCAACAATGTCGGCATAAACATGATCCACAACCTGGGCAGCGCTACGTTCAAGAACACGATTGTTGGCGGAGGCACCGGGACAACAACCAAGAGCGTCGTCACGTCCCAGGGCTACAATCTGGAAAGCGCTAGCAGTTGTGGCTTCACGGAACCAACCGATCTGGTCAATACCGATCCGCTCCTCGGTCCGCTGCAACTTAATGCACCTGGTAACACCGAAACCCATGCGCTCCTCGTCGGGAGCCCGGCTGTTGATGCCGGCACCTGCGCAGGCGCGCCGGCGACCGACCAGCGCGGCGTCGCCCGACCGAAGGGGACAACCTGTGACATTGGAGCCTTTGAAGACCCTGTCGCCGCCGCCATCGCGGCAGGTTGCTACAATTTTGATGGAGATGAAGCGGTAGACATCGATGACGTGGTGGCCATTGCCAGCCGCTGGCACCTCACGGCCGCCAACCCGGACCCGGATGGCAACCCGCTTACCCCGAACTACGAGCTCTACTTCGACCTGCATCCAGATGATGGTATTATCACCGTGCAGGATATCATGCTTGTGAGTGCGCAGTGGGGCCAGCCGTGTCCATGAGGCAGATGCACCCATCCGATGCCCGAAGTCCGATGTACGACTCAGCCTGCTCTTGGGTTGTCAAATTCAGGCCAAAAGTGCGAAATCAGCGCTTCAGCCGGCCTGGCGCCGGCCCTTAGAACGTTGTTTGAGGAGGAGAATCACTCATGAATAGTCGCGCCCCTAACCATAAACATCCCGGCAATCATCTTCCATATCATGCCTGGCCAGGCCGGCGCATTCTCCTGCTCGCCGCGCCGGCCATCGTCGCCGTCCTCGTGCTGGCGCTGGCTCTAAACGTCTTGACCGCCCGCGCCTTCGGCGACCTGGAGGTGACCTTTTCGACGTCGCCACCAACTACGACCAAGGCCGGTACCAACCACTCGTTCGCCGTGGAGGTAACAAACAACGCCAGCAGCCAGCCGGACGCGGAGGCCGTGGTGTTCGAGTACCGGGCGCCGGCCGGCGTGGTGATCCAGAGCATCTCAAGCTCTGTCGGCCCTTGTGAGGTCGGCACCGAGGGCGATCCCAGCGACCCGTCCATCTGTTCCCTGGGCAACATGCCCACAGGTAGGACCGAGACGGTCAACGTCACCGTGTACGTGCTCCCGGACGTCCCGGATGGCACGCTCCTGGACCACGACGTGCGAGCCTGGCAGTTTGGCACCGAGGATAATCCCCCTGACAACGAGAACCACGCCTTCGTCACAGTACAAGCCGAGGCCGACCTCTCTGTGTCCAAGACGTCTGAGGGCGACGTGGCCACCGGCTTCGACACCAATACCTTCCAGGACATCCTCACACCCACCGCGGATCAGGTGACCGCCGGTGAGTTGATCAAGTACATAATCACCGTCACCAACACTGGCCCGTCGGATGCCCAGACCGTGATCATCACTGACACCCTGCCGGCCAAGTTCGACTTCGTAGAGAGCGTGCCGGCCGGCTGTTGGGCCAACGCCGCCAACCCGCTGCTCATTACCTGCCCGCTGAACACCGTGCCGGCTACCACCACCCAGCAGATAGAGGTGGTCGCGCGCACCCGGCCGGATGCCGCCATTGACGACCCCGACGATGGGGACAACGTGCGCACCGCGACCAACAATGTCCAGGTGTCGAGCGACACTACTGACCCAACCACGCCGAACTCGTTCGACCTGGCAGCAACCGTGAACGCGGTCGCCAACCTGCAGATCACCAAGACCGACATCCCCGACCCGGTGCTGGCCGGCGAGGAAGTGACCTACGACATCACGGCCCGGAACCTGGGGCCGTCCAAGGCGCGCGCTACAGACATCACCGATACGCTGCCCAGCGGCCTGGTCTTCGTCCGCTGCGAGCCGGTGGATCCAGATGAGGTGCCGGTTTGCACCTACGACCAACCGGCCAACACCGTCACCCTGACGGACTTCCGCATTAACGGCTTGCTGCGGGACGATCTGATGCCGGATGAGGAGCGCTCCTTCCGCATCGTGGCCTATGCCCGGAGTAACCTGGTCAAAGAGCCAGACATCTACAGCGAGCCGGATGCTGTGGGCAACCTGGTGACCATCACCGACACGGTCGTCATCACCGAGGCCACAGACATCAGCGATTTCTACGCGGCCAACAACACCGACCACGAGTTGACGGGCGTCACCAGCCAGGCTGACCTGGCCGTCAGCAAGACCGATGTCCCCAACCCCACACCCGACGACGGCTACCTGACCTTCGACCCGGTCACCAACAGCTTCGTCTATACCTACTACCTCACCATTGAGAACCTGGGCCCGTCGGATGCCGGCCGAGTGATCTTGACCGACACGTTGCCGGTCTATGCCAGCCTGGACATGGTAGGTAGCGATCCGCTGACAGCGATCACGACTACCGGCTCCCCCACGGGCGCCCTCGGTATCCGATTCCGTGACGATGGCGTGGTCATCGTGGACTGGGGCCAGATTGCCGGCAACGATGGCCGGCGCGATGACCTGGATCTGACTAATCCCGCCAACCCATCACTGCCCACGACGCGGACCCTGACCATCCGCGTGCGCGTGGACGCCAACGTGGCGCCGGACATCGGCTTTGTGGAGAACCGGGTGGAGGTGGGCACCGTCCCTGGCAACATCTGCCCGACCCAGACTGGCAGCCTGGCCTGCACGGATCCCTGGCCCCACGGCTACACCCCGACGCCGGACTCGAACCTGAGCAACAACGTTTTCGTCGAGCAAACGCTGCTGGTCACGCCTGCGGTCAAGGTGGACAAGAAGGTGTACGTCCGCAGCAGCCCGGCCAGAGGCATCGACGTCACCACGGATGGCCTGACGGAGGCTGAACGCTGTGCTGCCTACAGCGCCGACGACATCCTGACGCTGCCTGGCGACGAGCTCACCTACTGCTACACCATCACCAACGAGGGCGACACGTGGCTCCACTCCATCACGCTGCAGGACCCGTCCGATGCAGCTATCTACCGCGCGGCGACTACCAATTTCACTGTCGTGGACCCGAGCCAGCCGCCGCTGCGGGGCACCATCACCGTGGCCGGCGCTGACGAGGCCCAGACCATCACCATCGCCACGACCGAGCCCGAAGTGGCCGTCCTGGCCCCGAAGGGCACGCCGGACGACTACGACCACATCCTGATCATCCGCAGCTTCACGGTGGACTTCCCGGCCGGGAACAACCAGATCATCGCCCTGGGCACCAATCGGGCGCGGGTGGATGCGGTGCCCAGCACCAAGTACAGCACCCCCTTGCCTGGCATTGAGCCCTCCGGCGATGATTATTGCAACGATCTCGACCCCAATCTCATCTGCGACACCGATCTGCTCCATGATACCCTGGCCCTGCCGGTGCTGGAAGACACCACCAAGGACTGGAGCATCTTCGATGACCACGACGGGGACGGCGAGCCGACCGCCGGCGACATCGTCGAGTACACGGTTAACATCTCCAATACCGGCGCCATCTCGGCCACGGGGGTCGTGTTCTACGATGGGCTGTACAACTACATCAACGACGACCCGGATCACCCGTGGGTGCCGGCGAAGCTGATCAACGGCAGCGTCACCGCCGCCATCCACGTCTCCGGACGTGATCCGGTCACCGGCCGCATCATTGATGCCGACGTGCAGCCACCAGACCTGGCCTTCGGCGACGATCTCCTGCTCCGCACACAGGCGCCGGCGATCGGTGGCGCCTGGATTGAGATCACCGACCCCTCGGCCATCGTGCTGCCCGGAGAGATCACGCTGGGCAACAACACGGGCGACGACGAGGTCCGCGTGGCTACCAGGCTGGCCATCCCGCCCAAGGGCGAGCTGCTGCGCTTCAACGGCGTCACTTATGACCCGCCCATCCCTGTCACCTTCTCCCTGCGCGTGCGTTACCAGGTGCGGATCAAAGACATGGAAGCAGGGCCAGGGTTCAGCGTGCACTGCGGGAAAACCATCGTCCTCAACCACGGTTGGGTGGACTATAACGAGATCGATCTGTTCGACCAGCGGTTCCCACAGTTCGACCCCACGGACACCAACAAATACTTTACCAGCAACCGCCAGGCCAACAACCATGCCGGCACTGCTGGTCTCGTCTACTGGTGGTCCGAGACTCCGGGCTGGCCGGAGATCCCAGCCGGCGTCGAGCCTACGAACTTCGTCCAGGGACCGCACTTCGACGGACCGCGCTTCGACGACGAGTACCCTCGGGACGACGATGACCCCACCTGGTTCGAGGTGTCGCGTCAGTCGCCGTGCAAGGGCGTGGACTGGCGGCTTCAGTTGCCGGCCATCAACACCGACGAGTGCGAGACCTGGATCCAGGTCCAGAATGTGGGGAACGAGTTTACCAAGGCATTGCTGGTACTGTGGGGCGAACCGGGATTCTGCCCGCCGCAGGCCTTTGGGCCGCTCAAGGTCGAGTGCACCGGGCTCCTGCGCCCCGGCAGTGCCTGGACCTTCACCAACCGATTGCTGCCGGCAGGGGCCAGGTCCGGCATCATGTACTCCCTGAACGCGACCGACCTGGTGACAGATGAGCGCGGGAACGAGCGTATCTTCGCTGACATGGCGTGTGGCCGGCTATTCCCGTTGATCCGGCAGAATCACGACGAGTGGCTGCTGTTTGACCGGGCGTATCGCGAGAGCGGCACCTACTTCGGCCCCATTGGCGATTTCCCGGGGGAGCAGTTGGTCCTTGACTTCGGTGCCCACACGGGCGAACCGCTGGCTGTCACAGTCAACCGGACGTGTCCGGACGTGGTCGATCCCAACCTGGACAGCAGTGCGGCCTACGTAGGCATCTCCACCGACCGCGAGGGGTTCCGTGACCCACGGGCCGGCGGGTTCGCCTACTACGCGCCTCTGGTCTGGGCCGACTACTTCGGCATGAACAGCATCATCAATGTCCAGAACTCGGGTGAAGAGTGCACGTCCGTGGAGCTGTGGTTCCAGCGCCAGGGGGACTGCATCCGGCCGGTGGTGTGGGACATCCTGTCCCTGGCCCCTGGCGAGTCCTATCCATTTGACCCGAACGAAGTCGTAGGGCCTGGTTGGCAGGGCTCAGCGTGGTTGTCGGCCTCGCAGCCGCTGGGGGTGATTATAGATACGCTGGGCGCCAACCACTTCGGCGCCTACCACGGCGTGCCGGCTGACGTGTACGTGGGTCAAGATGACCCTCTAAACTTCAGCCTGGGCACCCAGGTGAACTACGCGCCGCTGATCTACCGCGAGCACCAGGGCTGGGAGACCAGCATCCAGGTGCAGAACCTGAGCTCGACGTACAACGCCAAGGTGAAGGTCTACTTCCTGGACAATAGTGGCGACGTCATCAAGACCGTCGTTGACTGGATCTGTCCGCGCGGCTCCCAGACCTTCTTCCTGCCGATGATTGCCGGCCTGCCGGGCAACTGGGTCGGTTCGGCCCGCGTCGAGTCCCAGAACTGGTTCTCACCGGGTGATCCGGCGATCTCGGCCCCACGCGTCCTGTCGGTGGTCATGCTGGAGAAGTACACCGACCCGGCCAAGACCTCGCGCCAGGAGGCGGTCCTATACAACGCCCTGCAGGAGATGGGCTCCTATGACTGGCAACTGGGGCCCGGCCGGGGAGGATTCCGCGGTACCGGCGTGCTCTCCGTTCCGCTGGCGGCCAAGCGCAACCGGGGCGTGTCCACGGAGTTGGCCATTCAGAACCTGAACCCCCATCCCGGCTTCACCGACTTCGTCATCTTCATCTACGATCAGAACCGGCTGATCGACTACGTGTGCGAGAAGTTGAATGAGAAACAGGTGGAGTACATCAATCTGGACGAATGGGGTATTATCCCACCAGGCTTCCTGGGATCGCTGGTGATCTCGGCCACCTACACCAATCAGCAGGGCGGTGACCCGACTCAGGAAGGCGTAGGGGTAGCCCTGGGGGCCGTGGCGGTGGAGCGCGTCGGTCGCGTTCTGTCTGATCCAGACATCCCAGGCGACGAGTCCAAGGCTTTCGAAGCCTTCCCGCTATTCGACGGCGGATTCCTGGTAGAGGTCGGTCCTGATGGGCTGCCTCCCGCCTGCCCTGGCCAGCCATAGCGCTCCAGGTGGAATGAGACAACACTTCCCCCGGCCTGGCCGGGGGAAGTGTTCTGGTGGCGAACCCACTCAGGCGGGCAAGTTTATTCGTCCGCCTGGGCTTTGTGTCGCGCTCCTCCTGCTCAGCCTGTCGCTGCTCCTGTCTCTTCCTCTTTTGCTGCAACCAACGCCTTCCACCGCCCAGACCGGGTCCCCCTCACTCCCTACAGGCCACTGGTACACGTACGCTAACGGGGATGACATCCTGGCTCTGGAAGTCGAGGGCGACCCTTCGTCAGGCCCCCTTCGCCAAGCCCCTCGACAGGCCCGGAGCGGGGATCAGGACACCGCTTCGACAAGCTCGGGAGAGACCTCGGGGCACACTGTTATATGGGCCGGCACCCGCGCTGGCGGCGTCGTCCGCTGGAATACCACCGACAGCTCTTACGTCCAGTTTCTGAAGCCCCAAAGCGGTCTGGGCGGCAACACGGTGTACGACATCGCTATCGACTCGCACGGCCACAAGTGGTTTGCCACCGACGGAGGCTTGAGTGTGCTGGATGACAACGGCACCGCCGACCAGGCTGATGACATCTGGTACACCTATACGCAGCAAAGCACGGACGGCGGTCTCCCCTCGAACCAGGTTACGGCTGTGGCGCTGGACGAGGCCGGCCACGTGTGGGTTGGCTCGGCGCAGTACTGGGACCCCGAGCTGGAGGCCTACGTGGGAGGTGGGCTCAGCCAGTTGGACACCCAGGGCACGCTGGAGCCGGGTGACGACGTGTGGCTGCACACCTACACGCTGGAGAATACCCTCACCAGGCGGCGTGGCGAGGTGATACTCGGCCTGGCGTCCAACAATATTCTTGACATCCTGCCGGTGCCCGGCAACCGGATTTGGGTGGCCACTCGCCAGCACTGGCTCTTCGAGCAACCTGATGAGAATATCCCGGGCCAGTGGGTCGAGGCTCACGGCGGTCTCAGCCGGCTCGACCATGCCGGCACCCCCGAGACGGATGATGACACCTGGGAGACGTGGAACTGTGAGGAAAACAGCCAGTTTGGGTGTGTCGTGACGCAGTTGCGGATGGACACGCTCGGCTATATCTGGGCCGCCATGCGCGGCCGGGGTGTTCTCGTCTTTCGGCGGGATGCGACTATCTTGCGTCCCGATCGCGATCGATTCACTACGGCTGATGGCCTTGAAACCAACTTCGTAGATGCCATCGCTTTTGGCCCACCAGACGATCCCGAATGGGGGAACACGGTGTGGTTCAGTACGTATCGAAGTCTCAACGGTTGGGGCCGAGGCATCTCGGTCCTGGATCACAATGGGACCCCCGGGAACCGGCGGGACGACACCTGGAACGACAAGAATCCGGTGCCCGGCGAGCCCATCACCACCGGCAATGGTCTGGCGGGAGACCGCGTGCAGGTCATGGTGGCCGGCGTCGCTTCAGGGGGGTCAGGACAGGGGAGCGTGATGTGGATGGGCACCGGCGGGGTCAGCGGCCGGGCGTACGGCATCAGCCGGTTCGGGCTCACGACGGGCGCGTTCGAGGGCCGGTTGACCACGGCTGTTTCTGGCATTGCGAGCAACTACGTGACGGCCATCGCTTTCGGCGAAGCTGGCACCCGGTGGGCGAACCAGGTGTGGGTGGGCACGGGGCATCGGCGGGAACGCCGATACGGTGTGGGAGCGCTGCTCCTGAATACCCAGGGCACCCTGGATGCAGAGGATGACACGTGGTCTCAGTTCACGAAGGAAGGCACTGATGACGATGGGCAGCCCCCCTGGACCGGGCTGGCCGGCAACAATGTCGTCGCTCTGGAAGTCGATGGTAGCCACGTGTGGTTCGGCACTCGCGAAGCCACGTGGGACTCCTCCAGACGGGAGTACACCGACGGCGGCCTCAGTGTATTCGACGGTGATCATTGGGCCATCCGAACGGTCGAGAACACCGGTGGAGAGTCGGCCGGCTTGCGCTCAAACAGTGTGACTGCCCTGGCGGTGGGCTGTAGCGGGGAGCTATGGATCGGTCTGGGAAACCTGCAGGATAGCACCGGCGCCGGCATCGACATTCTGGCCACGGCTGACGACCCTTTCAACCCGGTCACCGATATCTGGTGGGATCCGTTCAGATTCCCACCCCTCCCCTCGAATCTCATCACCGGCATCGTCCCGGATTGCAGTCGCCGTCAGTTGTGGGTATCCAGCGCGCCGTACTTCACGGGCGCCCGCATCCAGGGCGGAGGGGTAGGCGCTTATGACTACGAAACGGCGCAGTGGACGGTGTATACGAAAGCTGACGGAATCCAATCATACGTGGAAACTGGCATCACGGGCGACGCTCGAAGCATCGCTGTTGGGCCCGATGGGACGGTTTGGGTCGGTACCTGGGGGACCACTGACATGTCACGTAAGGATGTCATCAGGAGTTGGCCCTACGTTCCCGCCGTCGTTAACTGGTACCGGGGCGGGGCCTGGTCCTACGAGGTGTTCGAGCATGATGGCTGGACCTCCTCCATCGCCGTTGATGCAACGGGCGGCGTGTGGGCTGGAACCTCGCGTGGGGGCGTGGACACTGACCAGGACGGTCAAGAGGACCAGGCGGCCAGGAAAACCGCCGGTGGGATCAAGCTGGCGCGGGACGGTGCCGAGTGGCTGAGCTTGTCGCCGGCCAACTCCCGGCTGGTGAGCGGCGACATCGAGGTCGTCGCCGTGGGACCGGATGGCGACGTCTGGATAGGCACCAACGGGTGGGGGCTCTTTCGCTTCCACCCGACCGAACCAATCTCACCAACGCCAACGAGTACGAGTACGCCGGCCCCGCCTGGCCCCACCGCGACAGGCAGCCCCTCCTCAACGCCCACGGGTACGGAAACACCTGCCCCGCCTAGCTCAACCGCGACAGGCAGCCCCTCCTCGACACCTACAAGTACCGAGACACCTGCCCCATCCAGCCCCACTGCGACAAGCAGCCCCTCCTCGACGCCCACGGGTGTCGTCACCCAACAGCCGGCCACCCCGACGGCGACTCCTACTGTACGCGTCCCACGGCGAGTCTACTTGCCGATGGTGGTCAGTAACCGGGCAGGCCATCTTCCCACCGCAACAGCAACTCCCTCCGCCGGCATCTCTCCACAGTTCGACTGCGGCGGGTGGTGTGGGTCGGGAAGTACGCCGGAAATGAGGCAACAGACGATAACCTCGGATCGACCCGTGGACGATTGGCGAGTGTACCTGAACGGCTGGATCATAGGAATCCTGCCAGAAGAAGCACCGAGCTACGCCGTTATCGAGGCGCCAGTGGGATCCCATGTCCGTGTCGAGGCTCTCTTCAGAGGTGAGTGGCTCGTGGCATGTGAGTCCCATGTTGAATGCTTACTCCCCACAGTCACATCAAGCAGCACAAGTACGCCGACCGAGGCGCCGCCGACAGAAACACTGACCAGGACACCGAGTCCCACGGGCACACCCTCTCCAACACCCACCCTGACAACCACCCCTACCATTCGACCAACGACGACTCCAAGTTCGACGCCAACTGTTACCCCAACTGTTACTCCAACGCCTGAACCGCCCCCGACAGGTGTCTGGTGTCAATCAACCTCGACAAACCCAGCCTGTCGCCAGGTCAACATTCCACAGTTCCCACAACGAGACCTGCACGACATCACGTTTACCGATGCACTGAACGGGTTTATCGTGGGCGAGGAGGGCTTCATAGCTCGCACAAACGACGGTGGTGACACCTGGAGATGGGACACATTGGGATCCATGACACTGCGGGACATTTTCATGGTGGACGCCCGCGTGGGGTTCATCGTCGCTGATGGTGAGACAATCTTTCGAACACTCGACGGTGGTAACCACTTCTTGAGAATGAAGATGCCCTCAGATATGTTGGGGCGCGACGAAGACTTCTGGTCCGTCTATGCCTTCTCGGCAAATGAGGCATGGGCATTGGGCCACCACGATGGCGTCATCCTGTACTGGGACGGACAACGATGGGACTTTGGTATCGGCATCCGCTGGACTGGTTTGCCGTACACCGATCTTTTCATGCCGGCCCCTGACCAGGGCTGGGCCATCACGGCGGACGGCTATATCTACGCCTTCAAGGGCGGGTGGACCGAGTCTCCACTGCTGAGAGCTGCCGGCCCCTTGCGCACTATCACCATGTATTCGCCCACAGAAGGCTGGGCAGCCGGCGGCGACGGCGTGCTTGTCCGATACTTCAACGGACGGTGGACAGAATCCCTGGTGAGTGGGGCCTATGATGGCGGCGGCATTACCGGCTTGCATGTCCACACACCTACCGATGTCTGGGCGGCGGCGGCCATAGGCAGCGACGAGCGGGCGGATGGTGCCATCTACCGGTACCGAGGCCACCAGTGGGAACAAGTCGCTTATACATACACCGCACAGCTTAATGACATCTGGATGGATGATACCCTCAGCAACGGTTGGGTTGTTGGAAACAACGGACTTGTGATGAGGTATGTGATTTCATCGCACTGAATGAAAACGGTCAGCGGTCGGCAGTCGCGATCCGACCAATCACCGCCGCCTGGCCCTGGCCGGCCCGCTGGAACCGGTCGTCCAGCACTGCCAGCGCTGTCCCTGTGAAGGCATCGTAGACGCTGACCTGAATGTCCGCCGGCCCGGTCGCCCCTGCCGGCAACTCGATGCGATGCCGGTCCACCACCCGCGTCCCCGCGATCCACTTCAGCGTGGGGATCGCCCCCAGCGCCGGCGTGCCATCATCCTGAGCCCGCCACCCCGATTCAACCAACAACTGAACTGAGACCGTGTAGTCATGCACCACGGGCTTCAGGCCGATCCACTCCAGATCGACGATCGCCTCATTCTCCTGCACTTCCCACTCAACGCCCACCAGGGCCATTTCTCCGCCGAAGACCAGATATCGATCGCCGGCTCTGACCCCCGGAAGGCGGACCGATGATTTCGGAAGCGGCCAGCGCCACGGTCCGAGAGCGGGCCGGCTGTTGCCGTCGGCTGTTGCCAGCGCCAGTCGGAGATCCGACAGGTCAGGCGGGACGTCGATGGCCGTGGTGATGAATGTGCCAGCCGGCGCAACCGGTACGGTTCCGGTGCCAATCGTCTGCTCAGCCCGAGCGAGGGTCGCCAACCACGGGCCGCCTGGCGCAGCACGCCAGTGCAGATAGACGCGCGTAGACTCCGGGAGGCTGGTGTCGTAGTCCACCCCGATCAGCGTCGGTCCGTCCCTAAACGGCGCCTGGAGCCGGTGCTGAGTTGCCGGCGGGCTGCGGCGTGGCGCGAGGGTCACGCTTCCCAACTGCACAGCATCCCCATTGGCCGTGGTCAGGCGCTGAAATCCGCCCTGGGGGGGCGTGAAGTAGAAGCCGGCAATCACCCCATATTCGCCAGGCGGCACCGTCGGCAGAATCGC
>JBHHTZ010000001.1:0-73773 GCA_046753605.1 Anaerolineae bacterium | reverse complement strand
TGGGGATCAGTCTGCTGGACGTGGTCTACTATTGTCGCCCCGGTCGCATCGTCCCTCTACATTGTACGCAGGAGGACGAATGTATCGTCGGTACGCACGTGTCTGGCGGAGAAGCCGCTGCGTGCCGATGGCGTGCGGCCATCGACGCAATCACGAGCCGACACTGTCCGGGCTGCGGCAGGCTCCGCGACATTGTCGCCCCGACATGGTGCGGTCAGCCTATGCTCCATGCACGTGTCCTGCGCTGCCCGACTGTTGCGGCGCTGCGTTCATTGCCAGCGCAGGAGGAGACTGGGCCGGTGTATCGATATCGGCCACATCGGATCGAGGAGGAGCCAGAGGCCTGAGCCCCATGCTGGGGGCGGGGCACCGTGTCCGGTGCCCCCACCCGAGCACTCGGGCTCGCAGAGGAGGAGGTGAGTGATGGATCCAGTTATCATCGCGCGTTCGATCGTGAGAGACGGGATGAACGCTGACGACCGCGCCGGGTACGACAGAGATGAGTGGAGAGAGGGGGTGGGGAATATGCTCGTGGATGACTGTGCTGGTGTGGACCTGGAAGCAGTCCTCGACGCGATTGAGGAAGAAATCGAGGACAAATTCAGAGAGGAGCGTACCGGAATGGAAAGTGCGTACGAATGGGGCATGCACCATTGTTGCTGCCGTGAAGCGCTTGAAATGCGAGGGCAGCTCGGTGATGGAACACAGGCAGATTGGTGGCAGGTTTGCCCCTACGGGGACTGGCTGCTGTGGCAGTGGTGGCAGCTGCCTAAAAATGTCCGCTCGCGGACCCAGCCGCTCGTCATGCATGCGGTCACAGAGCGCATCGTGTTGCGGGCGCTTCGGCGAGCACAGGATGCGCTCGAGGATAACCACGCCCCCTGGGCGTGCGAATGGCGGCGGTGGGCGCAGCGGTGGCTGGCCTGCGAGGATCGCTCGGCTGATGCTGCTGAGACCGCTGCGGCTGCCGCAAAGAATTCGGGTGCGGTCTGTGCTGCGGAGGCGGCTGCGGCTGTAGGTGCGGTGAAGACTCCGATAGGGGATGTAGCGGCGATATGGGCCGCGGAGGCGGCTGTGGCAGCTGCTGTGGAGGCGGATGCGGATGCGGATGCGGGTGTGGAGGATGCGGCGGCGGATGCGGCTGAGGCCGCGGATGCGGAGCGCCGAAGCCAGGCCGATGATATCCGGCGCTATCTCCCGGACTGGCCCGGGAGCGAGGCCTGAGCCTCATGCTGGGGGCGGGGCACCGGACACGGTGCCCCCACCCGAGCGCTTGGGCTCGCAGAGGAGGAGGAGGGGTAATGTTTTTTGATAGTATCACACTGCACCGCGCTGATGCGCTCTATATTTGGTCGGCGGGCGCGTCGGAGGCCGATGCCAGCAGTCGAGACCAAGAACAAGGCAGAACGAAGTGACACGGCGTTTTAACACAGGCGTTGGTTAACAGGGAGAGATCATGAAACACAAAATGACACTGGGTCCGGCCCAGATATGCCCCGAGTGCGACGGGCACTACCGCGTGATCTGCGAGTGCGTGCCGCGAGATCCTCATTTGCCGGTCGAGGAGATGGTGGGCGAGGTGGGTTGCCCGGAGTGTGACGGTGATGGTGACCACTGGTGTCCAGTGTGCATGGGCAACGGCGCGATTCGCAATCCCGTCTGTACTTGCGATGAGAACTGTGACGAGCCGTGCAAGCTATGTAACCGCCCTACGGTGCAAGCTGCGCGGACGGCGTATCACATGGGACGCAAGGATGCTCGCCGGTACATGGATCGTAGTTTTGGTGAGGCTTGCACTGATAGCGCGACCGTGGGTGCGCTCGCGTCAATGCTATGGACGGCGTCGAGGGGTGCAACTCTGCCATCGCAGTTTGATGATCTCGCAGATAAGCAGCAAGCCAAACTGCACATGGTGGTACGTGAGGCGATGGCACGGATTGTCGAGGCCGCAAGACGCCGCCTCGACAAGTACCCCGATGAGCCTGTGAACTTCGAAGCGATTGCTTCCGCCGCAGAAATGGAGAAACAAGATGATTGACGACAAAAATTACACGGTGGTCGGGATCAATGGGTACAGACAGGGCAATTTGACGCGGGAGCAGGCGGTTAAGTTGGCTAGGAAGATGCAAGATCAAATGGATCGGGCCGGCTGGCGCGGCAAGATGTGGGTGTACTATCGCGACGGGAGCCCGGTGGATTGGCGGCACGATGACAGTGTCTTTGGCCGGAAGTACGAAGATCCCTGCGTCCTGGGGCATGAGTAATGCGCGAAAACTACGAAGAGAGTCAGTGCTTGACGTATTACGACGCCACGATCAAGCGCCTTGCGACGAGAGCAGAGATCGATAAGCGAGTGGTCAATAGCCCAAATAACCGGGATTGGTGGATGAGGCGATTCTGGGCGAACATGGAAAGGCTCGCGTTGTTGGAGTCCGACGAATGGTGCGAGAAAAACTACGAGTCCACCGTATCGCTCTCGGTCGAAGACAACGGTGTTAACGGAAATGGGCTGAGGCTGTCCGTCAATCTGACTGGCACAGGGTCAGCGTCGCGCTTGGACGAGCCGGATAACGGAGAATTGGTGGTGGTTGACCTGACTCCTCGCCAGGCAATGATGCTGGCGAGGGCGCTTGAAGGTGTGGCGAGAATGCGAGAATTTGACGGAGATGCCCGATGAAGCGCCTATCGTTCAAAGACGACGATGAGGCGTGCGAATTTTGCGGAAACGTCGAGTACGACATCTGCGAAACGATCATCACATGCACGCGCTGTCGAGCCACATACGGGCGTGTGAACGGTGCTCGAACTGGGCCGGGAGGCTCAGAGAGGAAAACGAAATGTCAAAGCTATTTTGTGTTCTGTACGTTATCGACGGCCTCATCAGCAGCGAGCTGCCTTACAAGTCGAAGGACTCCAAGGCGGCCGATGCCTTTTTGTTCAGGGCGGCCAACATCGAGGCGGCTGTGGAGCGGCTCGACGAGCTGACGGAGGATTGGTTCAAGCCTGCTACCACCGTTACGTTCTACGACTTGCACGAGGTGGACGTCACCACACTGTAGAGGAGACAGCGGGCCGGGAGGTCCAGAAAGGGATAGGCTATGATGTACGAAACGGCAGACAAGCAGGAGCAGTCTAGATCGAGGACAGGGCTTTGACGTCTAAACGTCAAAAAGTCGACGGCCAGCAGGGCGGCCGCATGGTCGCCGCTCTTGAGTCGGCCTGGGCGGCCATCCGGCTCGTCCACAAGGACGTGCCCGAGGTCGTGATGGTGGTCGCCAGCGGCGGCCGGCAGACCCGCAGCGGCTTCATGAAGTGGGGCCACTACGCGCACGGCCGCTGGGCGCTCAAGGGCAAGGACGACAGCCAGCTACCCGAGGTGCTGGTCGGCGGCGAGGGGATGCAGCGCGAGGTCGGCGACATCTTCGAGACGTTGCTGCACGAGGCCGCGCACGGCGTGGCCGCTGCTCTCAAGATCAAGGACACCAGCCGGGGCGGCCGGTATCACAACAAGGAGTTCAAGCGCCTGGCCGAAGACCTCGGCCTGGCGGTCACAAAGCAGGGCAGCCGAGGGTGGACCACCACCACGCTCACGCCCGAGACGGTCGAGCGGTGGAAGCAGACCATACAGGACCTGGACAAGGCCCTGGGGACCTTCCGTTACGCCGAGGGCGCGGGCCGGAAGAAGCCCGGCAGCCGGATGCTGTTGGCCATGTGCGGCTGCGGCACCAAGCTCCGATTGTCCAGGGAAGCCTACGAGGCCGCGCCCATCGTCTGCAGCGGGTGCGAGCGGAAATTCAAGCTGAAGTAGGGAGGGAACGATGCGCTACGTAACCATAATCGTTGTTGTTTTCGGAATCGTTGGGTGCTCGGCAATTTCTGATTTCGGGGGTTATACTTTCGAGCAGAAGTATGATAGCGGCGCGGCCGGTGCGGCCGGCGCGGCCGGCGGTTACGTCCCGTACCAGGGACAAGCGGGCGCTTTTTGGCCCCTGGCGGGCGCAGGAGGGGCGGCAGCAGCGCCTGCCGGCCAGGGGGGTATGGCAGGGCATCCTGAGCCCCTGGCGGGCGCTGGGGGCCAAGCTGGCCAGCCCGAACCCGACGCAGGAGTCGAGCCGGAGCCGGAGCCGGAGCCGGAACCGGACGCCGGCATCGAGCCCGAGCCTGACGCTGGGATTTCTCCCCAGGTGGACGCTGGGCAGGTCGAGCCCGATGCCGGGCCGGTCGAGCCCGATACCATGCAGTGCCAGCCCTGTGAAGTTGAAGCGGACTGCGAGGGCGAGCCCGAGGAGATTTTGTCCTGCGGCAAGGTCACCGGAGACGAGCCCACCAGGGTGTGCTTGATCTGGGTCAACTGGGGCGCAGGCGCGTGTCCTTATGGCCTGGTTTTCCGGGGAGGCGCAAGCAGCGGCTTCTGCGTGCCCCCGGGCGGGGACTGCCCGGCGTGGCTTGACGCCAGGTAGTTGTCTTACGTTTGCGAATACGTTATAAGAGAACCACAATCGAGTCGGGAAACTCAGAAGGGACGAGAAATGCTCTACTATCTCTGTCACGACGTAACCGAGTTCGGTTTCACCACCACCTACATCGATGTCTGGCTCTGCGGCAGCAAGCTCTCCACCATCGAGGAGCTGATCGAGGGCTGCATCGACAACCGGGCCGACTACGCAACCCAGCATACGGCGGACAACCTGCGGCAGGTTTTCGAGCTGGCCAAGGAGAAGGGCTACACCCGGGCCGACACCTCGATGGTGGGATGTGCTGCCAAGGCCACCATCGGGCTGCAGCACTACCAGGGCTACACCGACCCAGACGATCGCTACTGTGAGCCCTGGTTCGACCTGGGACGGCAGCTGCCGCGCATCAAGGGAGGCCTCAAGCTCGTCAAGCGGCTGCAGCGCATGTGGAAGCGCGTCTATCCCGAGTACCGGCCGTTCACCAGCCCCCGGGGCATCGTGGCGGTGCTCAAGCGCCTGCGGGCGGTCAAGATCGAGCTGCTAGAGCACGTGAACGCGGTTCCTGGTGGCGTGGTTCTGCACTGCACCAGGGAGAAGGTCAGCCGGCAGCGCCGGCCGAGCGTCCACGATATGGAGACGGTCGCACCAGGAGCACAATGCTGAACGGCTTCCTGTTATTTTTGGCTCTTACCTCGTCGTCTTCTGGGTTTTGAAGTGGGAGAGACTCAGGCTCTTTATAAGAAAAATCGCTCTTTCAGTGAGAAAGTCTCTAGCTGACGGAGTAGAACATTACGATAGAACAGGTAAAAACTAGATACAGAAGACGAGATAATGTGGGTGTTTTTACAAGGGGGCGAGGTTATTTTTATCGGTCTACCGTTACAGCTGACTGAGAGGGATTTATGAACTGCCCGGTCTGCAAGAACACCCACCCCGACTGGTTCACCACTCACGAGCTGCGGGACGACATCACCGTTCTGGTGATACGGATTCGACGGGCCTTCATCTGCAAGAAGTGCGGGATTGTCTTCACGCCGGTAACGTCGGAAGCCATACAGTTCTGGGAAAAGCTAAGAAAAGAGGAAAAGAAAAATCCGAGATGAAAGGGGTATAATGTGGATAGGTGTAAGACTTGCTTCTGGTGTCAGGAGATCTCAGACGAAGAGCTTCGCAAGTTCGTTGGCAAGCCCGCCTACTGCCGGGTGTTCCCGGCCAACCCGAATCCGCCGCCTGTGGGCTGGTATGACTACTGTGGGCTTCACCGGCCGAAGAAGGTCGGCTTTGAGCTGCGTATCGGCGGCTGGGTGTTCCGCGTCGAGCACGGACGGATGGGCTAGTGTTAACACACAACAGCCGGAGAAAGAGAAGCGCCAGCCGAAGTACCAGTTTTCGCCTGTATATCCATACGCCCAAGCTCGGAAACGTGGACATCGAGGAGCTTTTCAGAAAAATTTACGCCAAGGATGCGGAGATAGAGAAGTTGAACAGGCCAATAAAGCGCAAGGACAAGGTCATCGAAGACTTGAAGAGTAAGTTGAAGAAGGTCGTATCGAGGCCGAGAGTCACCCGGGGCCCCGGGGTCATTTACTACGTCGACTGGCGATACAAGGCCGCCATCAACGAGGTGGACGGTGGGTACATCTACACGGTGAGCCACGAGCCCCACCGCAAGCAGTCCAGCGGCCACACGTCCGTCAGGACGGCGGCCGATGCCTGCATGAAGATACGAAGGGAACACGAAAACAAAGGGAAGGAGGAGCGATGCCTCTCAGCAGAGAAATAGCCCAAGTCTCGACAGCTCAACAGAAGGCCGAAACCGAGTATATGGCCGAGATAGCGTGATTGAGGAACACCCTCCGGCAGGTCGAGAGGGCCTATCAGGAGGATAAGAAGGTGGACAGGTTCGAGTGCGAGAGGCTTGTAGAGTCGGCTTTTCGCATCTATGGCAACGCCCGCCGGGTCGAAGAGCTTCGAGAACTGGTCAAACAACTGGCCCTGGAGTAAGTCAATGAAGTGGCAGGAGCAGCTCGATAAATGGGTCGAAGGGGAGTCGTTACATAACCACGATGCTCCGGTAACAGGCAGCGAGTGCTGCCCCGACTTCTCCTGTTGCATCCCTGAGCTACAGGCTCTGAGATCTACCCGCGGCGAAAGAGAACTAGCTGTTGATGCAGTTCCTGGGCGAGCTGCTGCGCTGCAAAGCTCCCGAGGCCGGCGCAGTGGTCAGCAAACCCGTTAGTCTGGTAGTTACTACAAACGTCAAAAGCGCCAATGAATAAAAAGAAAACGAGAACGTTTAAGAGGAAACGGGTCGGTACGGCCCAGGAGGAAACGATGGTCAAACAGAAAGCAGCAGCAGACTTGGAACCCGGCTGGCACTTCTGCCACACCTGCGACAAGCAGACCGATTGGGTGCAGTTGCGGCGCGGCAGCCGCCGGCAGCGGTGCTCGGTCTGCGGAGAGCAGTTCCCCTGCAGGGATAAGTGCAACCACCAGGACTGCCAGGACTTCCGCAAGCAGAAGCGCGCGGCGTAAAGGTAGAATAATGCAGATCAAGGTTGAAGATTTCCACACGCACGTCGAGAACAACGACAGCCACTGCAAGACCTGCGACGACATCTACAACAACCGTAAGGAGAAGACATGCCACTGAAACCTGTACCCGGCAAACCTGAATGGGCATACCCTCGGATCTGTCTATCTCTGCACCCCAGGTAGTAGAGACATACTCCAAGCCGGTGGAGCAGGCGCAGATGCCCGAAGACCTGCACAGATGGCGCTTCAGCTAAAACTGAGGAGATCGAGAAAAATGAAAGGCAGACACCAACAAGCACAAACGAAAATGAACCCAGAACAACAGAAAGCTCTTTCAGAACGTCAACGGAGACAACAAGTGTGCGGGATGGCCTTCGAGCTGCTGAAGACAAGACAGAACAACAACCAACCTAACGTACAGGTCCAAGAGTGCTTCCGGTTGGCCGAAGCGTTCAACAACCACGCACTCCTTTACCTAGAGGGGGGGAAATGAAGAAGCTATTCCAGATGTTGCGCGGCTGGTGGCTGGCGCTGAAGTGGTGGTGGACCGGCGGCGTGCTCGACTCGCAGCTGCAGGACCAGGGCTCACCCCAGAGGTCCGAGGCCGAGGAGGCCGTCGACCGCGTCGTGCGCGAGACGCGCCTGGCCGTGGACTGCGTCGCGGCCACCGTGCTCCGTGGCGGCGCTACCATCGTCGTCGCCCACGACGGTGGCCGCGAAGCCTTCATCGGTTACTCGTTCGCCCACGCCGCAGACAGGGTCATCGAGTGGGCCAACCAGCGCGAAGGTAAGTTCATCAAACAGATGCTGACCTCGCGCACCTCGCAGCAAAGCCAGCGGGCCACCCGCAAGCGCGCTCAGAGACGACACCGGAAGCACTGATGGGCGTATACGACCACGATCTCAGCACCATCGAATGGCTCAACCGCGCTGCGGGCGAGCTGGGTGAAGGGTTCCTGGTCTTTGACATGTCGTACGGGTTCCCGGTCAGGTACGGCTGCCTGCTGTGGGAGGTCTACATCGGCGAGTACTGCGAGGTGCTCGGAGAGGGACCGAGCTGGAACATGCTCCCCGACCAGATCCCAGCCGGCGTGGTCACGGCCACCAGCCAGAAGCAGGCCAGGCAGTATATCCAGCTCGACGACGGCTACCCGGTCAATGGCACCTGGGGTGACTCGCACCCGCTACCGACGAAGGTGTACGCCTGGATGCGAACGGCCGACCGGGAGGGCATGACCTCGGTCTGCGCCGTCAAAGTGCCAGATCTGCGCGCCCAGGTGCTGCAGGCCTTTCACCGGCTGGTCAGGCAGACCGCGGCCGGCCAACGCTGGGAGGGTTGGCCCTGGCGCTCGCCTCCTGAGATACCCAAGAAGCCCCCAGACGAGCCACCACCTCCCCCAAAGCCACCCGACCGTGTGCAGGTGTCCAACCAGGGCTGGACGGAATATCTGCCCCCTGACAGCCGCTGCAAGACGTGTCGCAGGCGTTTCGGCACCTACGACGGGGTCATACCCATCGAGGACAGTTACCGGCACGCCCGGTGCCTGCCGCCCCTTCGCCTGGTGCAGCCGAACGGCGAGACGGCCAACCTGTACGAGGTCGAGCGCGATCGACCCTGCCCGATCTGCGGGAGACTCCTGCATTCTCCCCTAGGTGGAGCCGTACACCGTCACGGTAACAACTACCGGCACGCCAGCTGCTCGGTCAAGCTCAAGCTCAAGAGCGGCCGGCAGGTCTTCGCGGCCGCGGGCTCACTCTGTCGCGTCTGCAAGCAGGCCTTGGAGCCCGGTTCCCTGGTGACCCGAACCGGCTCGGACATCTACCGGCACGCGGACTGCCCTCTACCCATCGAGGTGACCTACCGCTGCCGGCCGGCAGTGGTGTCGGGCAAGACCGTCTGCCTGGTCTGCAGAAAGCCCATCAGCGGCCGTATCGTCAAATTCGACTTCGGCTACCGCCACGCGGACTGCCCGCCGTCTCCGGCGTACACCCTCGACCGTCGAGGCCGCCCGGTCTACCGCCAGGGCTACCGGCGCGAGGACGGGGTATGGGTATGCCCCCCGGGCGCGGCTCTTAGCGAGTATCAGGCGCAGGTGACCGTGCGGCCGCGCAACCGGTCCTGGATTCCCCGCCACCCCATGCTCGACGAGGGAGAGGAATACCAGGAAGAGCACAGTTCCAGTAGCTCGGGCTGGCCCGCCGCCTTCTGGTGGAACTAGTACTACGGAGACGGGAAGGCGAGTGCATACGGTTGACGTTTACACGTCAAAAGGAACTCCATGCTGATCAAGAACCCGAACCTGCCCTCCAACAACGGCCTGACGTTCTCGATGCCGCTTTCGCCTCGGGCAATCCCCCGAGAGCCCACCGGAAAAATGACCCGGCGCAAGCGCGTGCGCCTGCGCAAACAGTACAACCGGCTGCGCCGCCTGGCGCGTATCGGCAAGGTGTGCCTGACCGTGCGCTCGTTCATGCACGAAACCGTCGTCTTGAAAGAGGAGAACACAGATGAGTAGCCCAGCATTTTTCGAATACGTCCGCCGATTCGGCACTCGCAACCAGAAAGAACGCCTGGCTGCTGGTGTAGCGATACCCGACAAAGAAGCCGACACCATCATCTACAAGGCCATCTGGAAGGAATACGGCGGCTGGTTCAAGCGAAAGCGCCTGACCGAGAACGAGGTGCGCGAGATAGCCATCATGCACCGCATGGCCCAGCCCGGTGACCCGGTGCGCTTCGAAGTCGTCGAGCCCGCCGACGAGCTGACCGAGGTGCAGTGGACCTGCCTCAAGGCCATCCGGCAGATCGGCAAGGTCTTCAACGCGCGAGTGACTCCCTTCTGGGTGATCAGTCACTGCGGCCGCAAGCACCTGAAGAAGGCCTACGGCCGTGTCGAGTTCGAGCTAGACGAACGGCCGTACCGTATCGAGCTGTGCCTGGAACTGCCGACGTACCCCAACGCCCTGACCAACGCTCTAGAAATGGCCGCCAAGGAATAAAATGACCGACCTCACCTCGACGAAGACCGACAAGGAAGGAAACGTCACCTGCGACGAGCACGGCACCTTGCCGTGGAAAGGTCGGCTCGTCTGCTGCGAGTGCAACCGCTTGTCCAACTACCACTATCCCGAAGACGCAGAAGAACTCAATTAATGAGGATGTCGGACCTCGTCGACACCGTCGATGAATGCGCTCAACCCGATCTTCATCTCCCTGGCCGGTAGCCTGGGGCTGATGTCCCGAGCAGCGCCGTAAGGCGACACCGTCTCTTCCAGTATCAGGCGCGGAGCTCCGTAAACGTATTCCAGCCGGTATTCCTTGTTCTTCTTTGTGATCCGGTTGTTCAAGACCGTGACCAGCTGCTCCAACTCTCCCTTTGTGACCCTCATGCCCTTTTCCTCCGTAAGATGAAATATCCGACCGTGCCGAGCACGCCCAAGCCCAGCGCCCAGACGGCCCAGTTCGTGGTTTGCTTGCCCGTCTCCTCGGCCGCGCCCTTTGCCATCTCGCCGCCGGCCGCCTGTAACGCCGCCTTGAGCTTGGCTGCAGCCTTGTCCTTGGCGTCCTCGATGGCCTGAGCGGCCTGGCGCTTGGCCTGCTCGGTCAGCTGTACCGTCGGCGCGTATAGATCTCTGAGCGCCCCAGGGATGCCCGAGGGGGCGACCGCGTAGGGGCTGACAAAGGCCGTCTTGTTCTTTTCAGCTTGGTACAGGCCCGCATACCTCGTCCAGAACGACCCCATGAGCGACGCCCAGAGCGGCGGGATGGCCATCTTCCAGCTGCGCTCCTCGACGGCCTCGTCCTGCCAGGCCGCGTTGAGCTTGGCCCAGGCAGGGCCCTTCATGGCCGCGCGAACGATGGCGTTATTGAGCTTCTCGAAGTCAGAAGCCGGTGCTTCCAACTCCATGAGGCCACAAGCGAAACAGGTTTCAAGCATTGGCCGAACTTTTCCCTGGTCGTTCTCTCACTGGTCTACGTAACCAGATCCAGAACATAGCCAATGTAAAACCTCCGATGCCGCCCCACATAGCCATGTCTTTCAACTTGATACTCAAGTCGAGCTTGGAAACAGGAACCAGAGCGGGAACCGTGACCCTTCTGTCTCCGAGAATAGACAGCGCCTTAGCTCGAAGCCGGGAATATTCCTGAGTCCAGGCGTCCAGGTGACGGGAGAACTCGGAGCCCCAGTGAAACAAGGCAGCAGCATCAGAAAAAGACTTCGTAGCATCCTCGTACCACTTTCTCCATTCCACCCACTGCCGACCCACCTCGTCAGCAAGTCTTTTGGGAACATCTGCCGGTGGAACGGTCCCGCGGCCGAGCACGTTATTGCGCAAGGTGTTCCAGGCCTTATTCAAAGTATCTAGCCGGAAGCCAGCCTCCCCTGCACCGAGGAAAGGAGCAACAGATTTTTTCTCTTCTTCAGCCATCAGTCGAACTTCTTGCCCTGTCTCTCCTCGGACTCGACCCAGTCGCCCCAGCTGGTGGCCCAGACCCGGTTGCGGTCCAGATCGAGCAAGATGGTGGGGTCATAGGTGTCACCCTGGTTGATGTAGTACGCGCCGTGTGCTCCGTACTGGTCGTCGTCTCTGGATCTGATGTACTCGACCCCGAACCCTTCGAGGATTTCGTTGACACCCTCAAGCAACTTCCTGCTCTTGATGCGCCCGTCCCGCCAGTACACGAGCATCCTGCGCAACTCCTTGATGGCGTCGTCGGGGTCTCGGTGGGTTTTCTGCAACACGCCCAACAGGACGTTGCGCAACATTTTTTCGCTGGGAATATATCTCATGATCTACACCGCGTAAGCGGGCTCCTTTTGCTGAATGAACCACCACGCGCCCAAACCAAGCGCCGCCACACCTACCAGCAACGTGCCGACAGGAACACCTCCCCCGGTGGCAGGAGCAGATACCGGGCCGGGTTCCGGCCCAGGAACCGGACTCAGCATACCTGACTTACCGAGAGGGATGACCGGCTTGACGTTGCGTAAAGCCGTGAACGTGGTGGCGTTCACGTAGGCCTCGGTCCCGCTGGCCTTGTCGAACTGGGGGTTCAGCCCCCGGCTCTTGGCCGAGGTCTGCCAGGCCGCTTTGGTTTTCTGGCTGTACAGCCCATCGCTGTAGGCGGTGGTCGCAGGGTAGCCGAGCTTGCGCAGGATGGCCTGCAACTCCGCTACCGGCCGCCTGAGTGCTTCCTGGCCCTCGGTGAGATCGACCGGCGGCACGGGCTTGGCCTTCACCGCCTCGACCTTGGTCTGGTACGAGGCCACCAGCGCCGCGGGCGTGCCGGTCGGCGCTATCGACATCGGGTCCGGTATTCCCCCCGGCCCGTTGTTGGCCACCCACAACGACGTGTACTTCTCCCAGTACTCGTTGAGCTTGCCTCGCCAGACCGGAGCCAGGACCGACAGCTCGGCTCGCTTCTCGAACACCTGGGTGTTCCAGTCGTCGGCGAGCTTGGCCCAGGCCGGCCCCAGGCGGCTGGCGGCCACGATAGCGTTGTTGAGCTGCTCGAAGTCCTTCGAGCCCCTGGATATGTCGCTTGCTGAAAAGGCCTGTAACATGGCTTTGCTTCTCCCTTCGTCAGCTCTGCAAGAAGACCGGAGTGTTCTCCCCTACCCAGGCCCCGACCACGTCGAATTCCATGTGCTCGATGGCCTCCTCCCGTGACATGCCGTCACGGGTAACGAACACGTTGACGGCCGTCTCGTAGTCATAGACCGCGAGCAGATGTCTGCTCGCTCGCCGGCCGATACCGATCAGCGCGTCGTCCAGGCCGTCAGCCAGGAGCGCCTCGGGATTTTCCTTGGCTAGACGCTCCCTTATCTCGGCCGGCTTCACCCTGGCCCCGTTACCGGCGGCGCGTGGGACAGGCATGACCGGCTCCGGCCCTGGCGGCGAAGAACACGACCGTGCCGGTGACGGCGAGGCCGAGGATGGACATCAACCACATCTGCTGTGCTTGCTCTGGGGACATATTCTGCTCCTCTCTAGCTGACCCTCCTGGCCACCACCTTGTTGACCTTGGGGGAGAAGGTTTTGACATGCTCGGTGATGCAGTTCACCACCTCGGGGTTCAGCTCGCCCTGCACGTCGTCGGGGAACAACGCCTCGAAGATGTAGACCAGGCCCTCGACGCGGAGCAGCTTGGTGAGCTGCGGCATACTCGGGCAGTTCGAGCGCGCGGACAGCAAGATCTCCGTGATGTTCTGTCGCGCTTCCTTGGGACCGAAAATGGTGATCTCAAGCTCCCCGGGCTTGCCCTTCTTCTCGATCTCGTCGCCGCCCATCGTGCGCGACAGAAACCACAACAGGGCCGCACCGCCGCCGAGCCACCACCAGATGTTCTCACGTGTGATCATCTCTCGTCTCGTTTCTGCTTTATCAGCACTGCTGCCAGGCCTGCCAGGCCCAGAGCGCCCAGGTACGCCCACCAGGAAGTGCTCATTTCAGGCTCGGGCGGAATAGGCGGTGTGGCCGGCAGATCCTTGTCGAGTCTCTGCATGGACACGGAAGGCGCTCCGTACGGGCTGAAACCGAAGTACGAAACGTAAATCCCCTGCGCTCTGAGCCTGGGGTAGACCTCTTTACGGATGGCCGCTCGCGCGCGGCCGAGATCTGTCTCCCCCGTGGGAAGCTCCAACAGCGTGGTGCGCTTCTTGGTGCGGCCGACAGCCTTGAGCGCCATGACCGAGGTGCCCGGCATGTCCCGGCCGGCCCAGGGGCCGGTGAGCTGCTTGATCGTGCCGCCCTCTCCCGGGTTGCTGTCCGTCTCCACCAGGGTCGTGGTCTGATAGACAGAGAAAGCCCCCAGGTCCCAGTCGAGCAGCGCCTCGCGCACCAGACCCTCGACCACCGTCGGAGAGATCGGCGCATTGGAACTCAGCAGCATGAAGAACTGCCCCCACTGCTGGGAATATGGACTTACCGTCTTTATCACCACGTTGTCCTCTTACCAGTTGGGGTTCACCTTGTAGCCAAGCGAACGCATGTACGCCTCGTCCTCTATCTTCTTGCGCGGGATGGCCAGGACGCGCCAGGAACGAGTGAACGGCAGCCGACCTTTCCGCGTTACCGGGTAATAGTAGTGCTCGTGGATGAAAGCGTACTTGCCTCCTGTGTGCGTATAGGCTCTACGAACAGCTCGTCGATCTGCCTCCATTAGATCATGAAAAGGAATGTAATGGAAACGCCGGTCCCCGAACGTCTCTGCCGTCTGTCTCGGCATGAAGTTTTTGCTGTCCCAGAACTTCACGGCTTCTTCTTCTCCTCCTCCTCTTCCTCGAACCGCGGCACGTCCGGTCCCGGCTTCGGGCGCTTCTTCGGCACGACCTTCTTGATCACAAACTCGAGGCCTTCCAACAGTATCTGCAACCATCTGGGCATCAGGGTATGCCCTCGTTCAGCCTGGTGTAGGCGTCGCGCACCCGGTTGAAGCTCTTCTTCAGCTCGGGGCAGAACTCGGGCTCGGGCTCGATGCAGACGGCCGTGATGATCCCGTGCAGGCGCAGAAGCTCCTCACCGCTCTGGCGCACGTGCGAACGCGCGTCGTCCAGGGCGGTCTGAGCCCCTGAGCACCCGCCCAGGAACAGACACACCGCCAGAGCCCGGCGCACCGGGCCTACCTGCGGCGCTTCTTGCGACGGGTCGTCTTGCGCCGGCCGCAACCGATGGCCGCGACGAACGGGTGCCAGGCGTAGGTCAGCGTCGCACCGCTAATCCGCTTTCTCTTGGTTCGGGTGGTCGTGCTGATACACACGAACCCCCTGCCTCGGCCCTTGGTGCCCTTTCGCACCGACCCTGCGGGACATCTACACGCCATGTTTCGCTCCTTCTTCAGTCCTTACAGACTGCCTTTACGAAGGGCCGGATTCTCCGTCCCTTCTTGGTCAACTTATACCCTTCCAGCTGGCAGGCCCAGCCCCGCCCCCGACCTTTCGTCGAGATCCGCTTGGCTCCCCTGGGGCAGCCACAACCTTTCCAGCTGCGCTTCTTTTTCTTTGTTGTCATGTACTATCCGTTCAGAGGCGGTTGTATCAGGACACGGTCGGTCGGGATGATCATGGCGTATGCGCCATACAGGTAGCCGCTCGACGGCAACGAGTCCAACTGCACCTGCGTTTCGATGCCTCCTTGAGCAAAAATAGGAATCTCTGTCACCTCTTCCGCAGTGAGCATTCCCGCGTCCGACTGGGTGTCCAGACTACCGTCGGGGAAAACCGTCGTTGCCTCGAAACCAACATCCTCCGCGGAGAAATTTGCAACAGACAAAAACGCTGCAGCAGGAGCAACACCCGGAACTCCCGGATACCTGAAAGCCGTCTGGGTGATCTTCTCGTTCAACGTGAGACGCTCCGCGTAGTTCGAAGAGAGTTGCGCTATGCTGCGAATGAGCAATATGCCGTCTCCGGCCGTCACGCTCCCGGTGACGCGCACCACGAGCCTGTCGCCTTTACGTAACGAGAAAAAGCTAACAAACTCAAGCGTGGCTGCGGTGCCGCTGGGAACCGCTGTCTGCTCGTCTACCTTTATCGAACTACCGTATCTGTCTTCGAGAAACAGAGCCGCGTCGATGGGGGCATCCGTGTTGTTTCTCAGCGAGTAGCCCGATTCGGCGATCCCGAGAAATGCGTCTGCTATCTGTACAACATCGAGATCGTCCGTACCCTCCAGTACGACAATCTCGTTGGTTTCGATCTTCACCTGATCGATGGTGAAGCTCTTGAGTATACCCAGGGCGGCATCATAGTTCCTGCCTCCTCGTAACTGCAGCGGTACATTTCCGTTTGACATCTTCTATTCCTCCCGTAAAGGCGGCAAAGGCGGCAACTGGGGCTCGCCCAGCTTGCGCAAAATCCATAAAGCGACCGAGTACGCTGGTCCTGCCCAGAGCAGTGCCCAGATATCGTTCAAGACGTAGGCCAGACCGACCGTTACCGCGCCCGTCGTCCAGAAGCCCATGCAGACGTCGCACGCCCAGGGCTTGCGGCGGTCCATGATGGCCCGCTGCACCCAGGGTAGTCCGCGCACGGCCGAAACGAATCCCGCAGCCGTGGCCCCGAGGACCACGGACCAGGCGAGTATCTCTGTGGGCACAAGCTGCATGGTATCAGGGCCAGCGGTATCGACCTCGAGCGCGCGCAGTCGGCGGGCTCAGAAACAACCAGAGCAGGCCCGCCCCGAGTAACGCCAGGACCACGCCACCCGCGATGTTGCGCGCAGGCGGCGCGGCCCCGGGGGTTCCCTCGGCCGCGAGGGGATACGCCAGTCCCGCAAACGGAGCACTCTTCGTTGGGGCGACCCGAGTGGTCGTCCAACTCGTCACCACGAGGGACATGAAAAATCCTTTCTCGCAACGGCGCGAGCGCCGCCGTTCACGAAGCTAGCGCCGCCGGCTCTTCCGGCGCGGGTGCTTTAGGCAGCGGCCCGTCCGCTTGTTCACGCCGTACTTGCAGCTCTTCTTCCTGGTGGGCCTTCTTCGCATCTGTTTTCCTCCGGTTCAGGGGCGCGGCCTATCCGCACCCAATAACTCAGTCATCATACCCGCAAGGGCACTCCTGTGTAAATTCCATCTCGGCTTTTCCACGTCCTGCACTGCGGACGGTGATATAGACCTTCGTCGAGGGCACGTAGAACACGTGCCGGTGCTCGTTGCTGTACTCCCGCAACGGCTGCGCCCGGTAGGCCCGCAGGTGCGCGTTGACGTCTTTCATCAGTACTACGACAGGTTCCATGTGGCGGTTTTCCCTTCATTTTCTATCCCCGGCCGACATACGGCATCAGCTGCCTGGCCACGGATCCTCTCGCAAAGGTAACGCGAGGTAAAGCTCTCGGACGCGGGGGCGGGGGCGGGGGTGGCAACCGGCGGGCCCTCGCCCGCTGGGCCGCGACCGGCTGCGGCACGGTCCCCCTGAGCGCACGAGCCCGTCCGATGGCTGCAATACGCTTTATGTGGGCCTGCTTCACAAGGTTCGCTCTGCGCATGGCGCTCTGCTGGATCTGCTTGATGTTCAGCTGCTTGGGCAACACCCTGGGCAGCCGGAACTTACCAGGCATTCCGGGGATGGGGATGGGCTCGACATTCATAGCCCGAGCGATGGCTCCCGGAGTCGCAGGGATGTTCATTTTTTGGAGTATCTGGGTCGCCTTGACCATGCTCGGTAGATCTGTCGGCACCCCTGCTCTCTTGAGTACACCCTTGATATTCGGCGACACCCCTGCAGCCTTGAGCAGACTACCTGTATCTGAAGGCAAGCCGGCCTTCCTGAGAATAGCTCCGGCGCTGGTGGGCACCCCTGCCGACCTGAGCAGCTTGGTTGCGCCCCCGGGTATGGAGATGTTCTTTGCGATCTGCCCCACGCCGAGCTTCTGAAGCTGCTCGCCACCGTACTTGTTGAGCAGACCGGTGGCGCTGGCCCCGCCAGGGATAAACGCGGTGCCGATGCTCTGCGCATCCTTCAACAGGGCCTTCGGGTCGGCGAGGTTCTTCCCGATACCCATTGCCGTGTGCTCGAGCGCGGACCCGAGCTTGCTGGTCCTGAAGTCACCCTTATCAAGCCCTATCTCCTTGAGCCCTCCGCACGCGGCCTTGGTCACCGCCTGCGAATGGTTCGCCGCCACTGCTCCTCCCACGGTGTCGGCAGGGCCACCTATCGCGGTGCCAACAGCAGCCGCGCCGATCTGCATCGCGGCCTTACCCACCGTCGAATTGGCTATCTGGCAGGGAAGCCCTACAAAGAGCTGCCCCGCAGCCTTGCGCACGGTGTTGAAGCTGCGCTTCATCGTGCGCGAGATGTTCTTGATGGCCGCTGCAGGACCCTTCGTCACGAGCTTGACCGCCGTGGTGGCCGGCAGTATCGCAGTCTCTGCAGCTGCCTTGGCGACATTGACTATCGGCTTGGCCACGGCCTTTGTGGTGTTCAGCACGTCGCCAACGACGGGCACACGGTAGAGCGAGCCGCTCTTTTCCACCATCCGACGGTAGTCCCTCCTTCTCTTATGTTCAGCCGCCTTCATTGCTTTGGCTATTTCCTGCGGAGAGTGCGTCTGTGGCCACAACAACGCATCCCTTTCGTCCCTGGTCAGCTTCCTGCCCAGTCTCTGCTCTACAACACCTAGCTGCCCTTTCAGCAGAGGACGAACGTCGGGAAGGAACTGCTTGCCCCCGGGGAACCTCGGGTTGTACTTGAACGCGCCCTGCGCGGCCTGCACAATTTTGAGATCTAGGTCGCCAGACACATGGATGGAGGGCATGTTCCGTATCCCAGGATGGAAACTCTTCCGAAGCCTCGACCTGTTTGTAAGACGTATCCAGCCCTTGTTGCGCGCGTTATTGAAACGTGCGTCTAGAATAGGCTCTCGATTTTTCGCTGCCTGTGCCGCTCGTCTACGAGCTGCTGCAGCCTTGGGATCAAACTTTGCTGCCAGACCAGCTTCCACACCAGCAAGAACCGCCTCACCGAGGCCGCCGGCCCACTCAAGCTCGTCAAGGGAATGCGGCCGCGGGGGTTTGCAGAGCTTGCTGACTTCAGCATTGATCGCAGCGACCTGAATGGAGAGGTGCTGTTGCTGCTTGCGGAGATTACCGGAGTTCTGCGTGCGGGGATCACACGTGAGCAGCACCTCGATGTCCACCCTCTTCTGCAACAGCGCCCGCTTGCGCGCCAACAAAGCACGGAGCTTATCCTGGTCGAGGACATCGGCACTCCTGACGATCTGCTCTTTACGCACCTTCCGCATACTCGCCGAAGACTGCCCGAGCTTGTTGTACATGCTGGTCAATGTCCCGGTGAGCGCGGGCTTGCCGGCAATGACGCTGCCAGCTATCTGCTGCGCAATCACCGCTTGCGCTGCCGCATTCTCTGCCATCCCGGAAGCCATGGCGTTGACCTTTTCCAGACGCACCGCGGCACGAGCCGCGGAGTACTGGTCCTGCTTCAACGCCTCACCCGCTTCCCTGCTCTTCGGGTTGTCGCTCGCCAGCAACTTGTCGACCTTGGGCTGCAGCTTCTCGACCTTCTTGGCCAGCTGATCGCGTTTCTGCGTGGCCTTGTACGCCACCTGGGCGCGGTCGTGGGCGATCTTGCCCAGCTCCACGCCCTTGCGGGCGAGCTTGCCGGCTACGACCTTCGTCGTTTCCGTGCCTGGTGTGGCAGCCGCTGCCACTACCTTCTGAGCGTCCTTGACAGCACTCGACGACAACGAAGAGCCGATGAATTCCCCCAGGCCACCGCAGGCACTGCAACCCAGTAGCTCCCCGTCAGCATCCAGCAACGTGTCGTCAAGGCCGCCCAGACCGAAGTCGAAGGTGGCCAGGTACTGCGCTGCTTGCTGACGATCCATCCGCGCCTCCTATCAGAACCTGAAAGAGTGAACCGGAACCCTCGCCCTGCTGATGGCAGGTCCCCGACGACTCACCGCCTTTTCGAACATGGCCTTTTTCCCCACCGGAGAAGCCGACCGAAAGATCTCCGCAACCTTGTCAGGTGCCAGCCCCCGAGCAGGTGCGGCATGCCGCAAGGCCGCCGCCCTTGCCGCCTTGAGCTTCTTGATTCCAGCAGGCTTCAGGATGCTGCGCCGCATGGAGCGCATACGCTTCACCAGGCTCCCGTACTTGGCAGCAGACCTGGCGTCTCCGCGCTTCAACGCGCTCACGGCCTTCTTCTTGGCCGCCAGCAACTTGCCGCGCGAGGCCGCGCGCCGGAACGCCGGGAGCTGGCTGCGGTAGAGCTTCGCCTTGAAGACGTTGTCGAAGATACCGTCCATCGGCTCGACGATCGACAGCTCCGCAAGGCCCGAGCTGCTCGGCGTGAGCGGCAAACGCGGATCCCAGCTGCTGCCGCCCGAGTACTGCCCGCCACTCGGATCGAACTGGGCACCCTTGTCGTAGTAGCCCGGCATCTTGTCGAGCGTACTGCCGTAGTGCTTGTCGATGTCTTCGAGCCGGTGCCCGTCGTAGGCGTCGGCCAGACCCGCACTGCTCGGCGTGAGCGGAAGCAGCGGATCCCAGGTGCTGCCCCCGGTCAGGTTCTGCCCGGCCGTGATGTCGAACTGGTTCGGGACGGCGTAGTAGTTGGGGATGCCCTTGAGCCGGTTCAGGTTCTTCGTATAGACCTGCGCCAAGTCGACATCCGGCACCTGCGCCAGATCCGAAACACTCGGCGTCAGCGGCATCAGAGGATCCCAGCTGCTGCCGCCCTTGTAGTTCTGCCCCGAGGTCGGGTCGAACACCGCTCCGGCGTTGTAGCTGCTCGGGATGGCACGATGGTAGCCCTTCCCTCGCTGCGCCAACGCATCGGCTGCTCCCATGAGGTCCGCATCGGCCGGTGGCAGATCTGCCCCGGCCAACCCCGCGTTACTCGGCGTGAGCGGAAGCAGCGGATTCCAGGTGCTGCCCCCGGTCAGGTTCTGACCGGCCGTCACACCGAACTGAGGGCCGGTTTCGTAGTAGCTCGGGATGGCCATCAGGCGGTTCAGGTCTTTCGAGTACACCTGCCCCAGATCGTCAAAGCCGTCCAACACCGCAATCTCTTCACCGAGTCGCATAGCTCCTCCTTGGGACTACTTCTTGCCCCGTAAATATAACGCCAGACCTCCCAGGGCCACAACCCCTACCACTGCGATTGCAGCACCGCCCGCGGGACGAGTAGGACGCAACCCTTTTGCCTCCTCTGCAGTCATTTCTCCCTTGGCCACGGCATCGTTGAGCCTGGTGGTGATGTCCCGGTAGGCTGCCGTGTCCGCGTTCAGTGCGTCTCCCACGCCCTTTACACCTATATACGTCACGGTCGCAGCGCGAACGACCGGCAAGGAAAGCAGCTGCACGAGCTTGCCCCAGGCCGCGCCACCGAGACGCATGGCAACCGCCGCCACCGGAACAGCTCCCAGACCGACCGGGGGACAGCCCTCGCACTCGGACAGGCCGCCCTCAACCAACGGAGTCTTGAGCACCGACAACACCTCGGTCGCCGTACCGGACAGATCTCCGAAGTAGCCCATGAGTCCCGACATGCTGCCACCGCCGGCCGCGTCCAGAGCCGACATTACCTGGGGACTTCCCTCGATGATCTGCGCAACACGCTGCTTGAGGCGCTCGGCCGCGTTCAGCCAGGCGTTGAGCAACTGCTCGCCCTTGGACGTCAAGACCTCGCCCTCTTCCAGGCTCTTGTTTATCTCGCTGGCAATGCGCGCCCCGTCTATCCTCAACGAGTTGAGCGCCCGCAGAGCGCCTTCCCACACCTGCGCAGCTTGAATAGCTGTGCCCGGCGGAACCCCCGGAGCACCACCACCGCCAGGTGGAAACACGTCAGGCTCGTCGCCAGGCACATCGTAATCGGGCAAGTCCGGTTCCGGCTCGGGCGCGGGCGTGGGCGTCGGAGTCGGAGTCGGGGTCGGAGTCGGCACAGGCGTCGGCGTGGAATTGGGCTTGGGCACAGGTACCGGCGGTGGCTTCGGCTTCTCCTGGGCCTTCTTCCATTTCGCCTCGCCGTCTCGTACCACTCTCGCATCGGCCAGCGTCAACTTGAGCGTCCGATTGTCTACACTCAGCAGCTGCGGCAACGCCTTGCGCCACGCCTTCTGCAGCATGGGGGGCAGCTTGTCCTTGGTTCCCATCATGAACGCTTCCAGCGTTGCAGGATCCCAGGTGCCGGTGAGCTTGACTGCCGGATACTTCTTCGGGTCAAAGTTGTGCAAGAAGATCAACGCGCGCTGTACGGTGAGCACCGGGACGCGCTCCGTCGCTAACTTCAAGATAGTATCTATCGCCTTCTGCTCTTCGTCCTTCTCCTTCGGAGCAGGCGGAACAGGCGGGGGCGGCGCGACCACGGCCGCCGAACGCAACACCTCTACGAAGGTCTTCGGCAGACGGATCTTGCCCGTACCTATGCCCCGGGCAACGATGACCACGTTGACAGCCTTGCCTCCCGGCTGCTTGTTGAGCCAGAAACGCAACGCCCTGCTGGTCTTCGGGCCCCAGGTGCCGTCCTCGTCGAGCTTGGCCTTCGCGAGCTTGTTCAAGCCGCGCTGCACGGTCATGACAGAAATGACCTCGGTCTGCACCCTGGACTTGGACACAGGCGCGGGCGGCGGCTTCGGCAGAAACGCAGCAGCTTTCAAGACGTTATACGTCTCCCTCACCACCTGGACCTGCTTGGCTCCCCGCTTGCCCGTCATACCCGGGTTGAGCTTGCGAGCGGTGGCCACCTTCTCCCATGCCCGCTTCGTCTTCGGCCCGAACTTGTCGTCCGTCGTGGCCCGCGTATCGGGTACGCCCAGGGCGTGGACGATGTCCTGCATATCGGAGACGAAGATCGTGATCGCATCGACCGGCTTACCCGGCGTCAGCTTCGGGGTGGGCTCGGGTTTCTTGCCCGTTACCGCTGACAGCTTCAAGTAGGTGCGCTCGTTGACCCTGGCCGTGCGACCGTCAACGCGGTCGAAGCGCGGGTCAAGCTTGCGCTTGGTCGCCGAGGACTGCCACGCCCCTCGGGTCTTGGGGCCGTACAGACCGAAATCCTTCGCCGTCGGCCGCGGGACAGTTCTAGACATCCAGCCGAGCTTGATCAAGATATGCTGCAACTCCGCGACCGGCTTTGCAACCATCCCGACCGGCACCGGAACATGATCGGGCTCGGGCACAGGCACGGGTACAGGAGTGGGCGCGAGCGGCGGCGCGTGCATCTTCGCCACCTCTTCGAGCTTGTCGAAGGTCTTCTTGTTGAGCTTGACCGTCTTGCCGTCCACCCGGTCGAACCTGGGGTCGAGCTTAAGCTTGGCCGCTTCCTTCTGCCACGCCCCTCGGGTCTTCGGGCCGTACAGACCGAAGTCCTTAGCACCCGGTCGCGGCACCAACGACTCCGGCACGCCCAGCGCGATCATCACACGCTGCGCGTCGGCCACGGAACTCTTGACCACGTCGGCCGGCGGCGTCGTGGGCTCGACCTTCTCGCGCCCCGCCTGCAACAACGCCACGTAGGTCTTGGGGTCGACCAATACGGTCTTGCCATCCACGCGCTGGTACAACGGGTTGAGTTTACGCTTGGTAGCCGAGGACTCCCACGCGCTCTTCGTCTTCGGGCCGTACAGGCCAAAATCCTTCGCGCCCTTGTGCGGCACCGTTCTGGACCGCCAGCCGAGCCGGGCCAGCACCTTCTGAGTGTCGGCAACGGGCTTCTTGATACCCACTACCGGAGTCGGGGCGGATTCGGGCTCGGGCGCGGGCGCGGGCGTCGGAACCCTGCGCGCTCCGGCAGCCTTGAGCACGTCGTAGGCCTTCTGGGCGACCCGGGCCGTCTTGCCGTCCACGCGCTCGAACGTCGTCGGCAGCTTTCGCTTCCTCGCAGAGATCCTCCACGCCTTGCGGGTCTGTGGACCGTAGTCCCCGTCGCGCGCGAGCTTCTTGGTAGTCCAGCCGACGCCGAAGAGGATGTCCTGTAGCTCCAACACGGACTCGACCACCGTGCCGGGCTTCTCCCTCTCTGCGGGCGGCGCGTCCTTCTTGACTACCTTCGCGGCCGCCTCTTTCTCCATCTGGGTATAGGTGGCGAAATCGACCAACGCCGAGTCCTCGTACTTCGCCGGCTTCAACACCGGATTGAGCTTGCGGGTCTTGGCCGACACGCCCCAGGCCCAGGTGAGCTTCGGGCTGTACGTCTTCGACCTGGGCAGCTTCTTCGTCGTCCAACCCAGGGCGTACAGGATGTTCTGCAGCCCCGTCACCCCTCGGGTGTGCAGCTGCACGGCCGGCGCTGGCGCGGGTGCCGGCGCGGGCTTAGGCTTCGGAGCCGGAGCGGGCTTGGCAATGACCGGCGCGAGCTTCGGGCCGACCACGGCCGTCGGAACCGCTCTCTTCGCCACCTGGGCAAGGGCGCGCACGGTGGCAGGATGGGCATACGCCGAGGTGGGGCCCGCGCGCTGGAACGTCGGGTTGAGCTTGCGCTTTCTGGCCGACTGTCCCCAGGCTCGCGCGGTCTTCGGGCCGAACAGACCGAAGTCCGCCATGGGCGAGACAGGCACCATGGAGGTCTTCCACCCGAGATCGGCCAAGATCAACTGCAGGTCCGCTACCGTGTACTGCTGCAACCCGCTCTGGACCAAGGCCTTGGTGGCCTCGAAGTCGCCCATCGCGAAGTCGCCCAGGTAGTCCAGCAGATGCGCGTCCTGGTAAGGCATCAGAACACCACCGAGGAAACCACCACCGGCACCTGGGCCGCCAGAGCGCCGCCGAGGGCGTCCGTCACGGCTTCGGCGAATACCTGCTCGCTCGGAAGCAACACACCCGAGTACCGCTGCGTCGCGTTGAACAGCGTCTGCACCGCAGTCTGCCCGCCCGTCTCACCGGACATCAGCCCGAGGAACGCGCCCCCGCCAGGCAGCGCCAGGATGCTACTCTGAGGTAGCCAGACCTCGAAGTACATCGTCTCTTCCTGGGTCTTGTTACCCAGGATGAGAACAGGCCGGCCAGCCTGAACCCGCACGACCGAACGCCGACCGTGGGCCACTCGACTCGGACCCACGATAGCAGCGAAGCACGCCCTAAGATTCAGGTTCCCGGTGCCTGGATCCTTGTTGAGGTCAACGCCGAGTAATCCCACGTCGCCTCCCTACCGCTGGGGTGCGCAAGCGACGTAGTCACCCATGAGCTGAACACCGAACTCCCGCGTGGCACCCACCAGGGCCGTCCAACGCGCCGTGTCCACCGACCAGATGACCGAGAGGTCCGTGCCAGGGACCGTGATGTATACGCCATCCCAGGCAGCCACTCCCTCGGCGTTGCGCAGTAGCGACGCCATGTTGATCGGCCGCTTGAAGATTTCGAAATTCCGTCCTTCCTCGCGGACCTGAACGCCGACCAGGAACGGAGCCGCGCCCACCAGGGTCGGGTCCATCGCAAAGCCGACGATGCGCCGCAGGACGAAGTTGTACCGGCTGATGATCGTCGATTTCTCGCTCTCGAAGACGATCTGACCGGTGGGGCTGATCTGCACACGGTACTGCAGATCTTCGATCCGCATGTCCTCGGGCGCGATGGCCCCGGATGCGAGATCGCTGTAGTACTGGACGAGCGCACCAGGCGGAACCGGCTGCGCTCCCTGGGGTTGCGGCATCCCGGCCTGGGGCACTTGCGGCGGTTGCCCCATCTGGGGCGCACCCGCAGGAGCGATGCCCGGCGTGCGGTTGTAAGGAACTAGACGGGGATCGGCCATCAAATCTCCTGGGCGGTGAAGGGTGGATAAGTAAAAGGAAAGGAGCCGAAGCCCCGGTGCGGGTTGGCTATGCCCGCACCGGGGCAAACCGGCGAGAGAAGAAGACTACTACTTCGTTACGGCCGACCTCACCAGACCGTGCAGGAAGTTGGTCACGAGCAGGGGCTCATCCAGCACGGGATTGGCGTAGTTGATGGGCGGGTTCTGCTGTCCAAGCCAGGTCCGCGGGTCGAAGCGCAACAGGCCTTCCAACTCATGGTTCTGGTTCAGCAGCTGGCGCTTGACGAGACGGCTTGCCGAGGCCGTGGCCGGTACGCCGATCGAAACGATACCGGCATCCGGCTCGGTGGTCTGCCCGTACATGCCATACGCAGAGGGAAACTTGATCGCTGGCCCTTCGTCTTGGAGCAGATCGTTTATCTTCATCCTGTAGTATGCGTTGTCGAATACCTTCTTGATATCCCTCGGAACGGTGACGATATTTCCGGTCACGAGCCTCGCATACAGACCGATGCGGTCCAGCACCATCGACTCGCCGCTGGACAGCTTGCGGGGGGTCTTGATGTTGGTATCGGCCTCGCGCTTCGCCTGGATGTCGGCGAAGAAGATGAACTGGGTGCCGGGAACGATCTCGCCTGCCGGAACCGCCACCGTGTCCCACTTGTCCGTCTCGCGGAAGTCGCGAATGTTGAGATACTGGCCGGTTTCGGAATCCTTGAAAATGCCCGGCTGTCCTTCGATGGGTTGCATCGCCATTGGTTTCTTCTCCTGTTGCTTCAGTTATGGGTTTGCGAACGGGGCTCCACGCCGCCCCAATAGCGGAGGCCGGGCCTCAATTAGACGAGGTATCCGGGATACGGCTCTTCGCCAAGAGTCTGCGCAGCCACCACGGCCGCATCGAGTCCCCCGAAGCCCATCAGCTGCTCGGGGTGGACCACGGTGCCCTCGGTTTCCCCGAAAGCTCCGCGCGAAGCCTGCACGTTGGCCGCTTCCAGTGCCGACAACGCACCCGCGTTGTCCTGGTCGTAGGCCGCCAGCAGCGCCTGGTCACTCGCGGACAGCTCGGTGTCCTCGGGCAGCGCGCCGAACGAGCCGAGCGGGTACATCTTCGCGTCGCCGCCACCGATCAGGTTCTGCTTCTCGATGAACGAGTCGATCAGCTGCGCGATGCCCAGACCCGACACACCGCCCACGATGGCCATGCCAACGTCGCGGTTCCTGTTCCAGGCGATGCGACCGGCGACGCCGCCCAAGATGATCCCGAGGATCGCGCCGACGCGGTGCCGGTTCTGCTCCTCCAGGTTCTTGAACAGGCCATCCTCGGCCGTCAGCTTCGGCAGGCTCCAGCTCGCGAGCAGGATAGCCACACCGGACGAAGCCGCCGCGATGATTTGATCCTGAAACATCCTGGCCGAGTAGATGTCGTCCACTCCGTCCAGGCCGTCGTACATATCTAGTCCCATGAGATCGTCGTACGCCATTTATCTCCTCCGGTTAGGGTCCACGCACGTAACGGGACCAGAACAACCTTCTCTTTCGTTGGAGCGGACGGAAACCGACCACACCACTGTCGAAGGTCAGACTAGACGGTACTTTTGGACGGCGTCAATACTTTCAAGTAGGGAACACGCGCGAGGCTGCGACCATGCGCGGCGGCGGCTCCCACCCGAAAGGCATCGGGACACTCGCATCAAACGAGATCCATTTTCGTGGCATACGACGTGGAAACCCGAGCTGGGCGTAGATGTGGTTCCACGTGGGCGCTCCCTGCGTTCTTATGACCTTGAACCGGCAAGGGATGCCAATAGCACCCGCGGCCGCGCACGCCAGCGTGCTGTAGTCGTCACAGTCCCCGCCACGCATGGCCAGCGTATGGCGGGGCTTTTGGTAACTGTCGATGCCGGCGATGTCGGAGGTGTACCGGACGTTCTTGCGAATGGCATTGAACAGGGCTCGGGCCTCCGCGACGTTGTCTTTTTCCGGTATACACCACGTGTTGCCGCATTTGCCGTTGACCACGCGCCGAACAAATTCGTAAACTTGCGGATCCTTTTTTCCGGCCTTGGCGAGCTTTCGTAGGTGTGCAATGCGCTCGTCGAGGTTGCGGATGTTGTAGGTGCGCAGCCGGATCCGACCAGATGGCGTGTTGAAAAAAACGTCACTCAGGGGCTGCCGAGATGGCTTCTGAACAGATCGTCCTTGGAAGCCAACAGGGGGTAGTCGCCCCAGACGAGCTTTCCTGTCTGCCTCTCGGCTCTTCAACCCATTCGATACGGTGCGCAACCCCATCGCAATACCCGCGAGGCCGTAAACGATCTGCAGTGTCGACATACCCTCAGTCTATCCTTGCTTGAGACGTTCGTACAGGCGCGCTCCGATTAATTGCTCGCCGACCAGCGCACCGTTGCCTCTACCCGAACCGGGTCGTTGCCTGTCTGGGTGAAATTGAGCACCAGCTCCTGCGTTTCGTCGTCCAACGAAACGGGCGATGCCTGCGTTACTGAAGCACCCAGAGGGTAGACATCGATCACGAGCTTATCGGAGTCGAAGAGTCTTTTTTTGAACGGCAGTTTTATCTTGTTATCCCCGTCCAAAGGCACGCCTTCAACGGCCGCATGGTACTCGGATTCGGGATTGAGAACGAGATCGGGAAATGCCATGAGATCACCATTTGATTACGAAGCTACCCTTGTTAGCTTCACCACTTTACGATTTCGCTTGCTTATTTACCTCTATAAAAATCTTTCCCCAAACAGAGTTGCAGCAATATCCGCAAGAGTCACATCTGGAACCGCTGGGCCTTCGATGGTGAGATAGTCTCCAGCAACGCATGTTACATCAGCGGGAGCGCCTCCGAATACGCCAACCGTTCCAGCAGCAGCGAATGTGATTGTCCCCACCTGTACGCCATTTTTCTTTATGATCAGTACGGTTTGGGCCGTTGCTGCAACCAGGGCGATGCAACGACTCTGAGAGAAATCGATGGTGAAGACAACAGAGTCTAGGAAGAGTTTGAAAAAGAAAATCTCACTCGCAGTGAGATTGCCTATTTTTTTGTCAGCCAGTCTCATGTGTTGTCGTTCCTGAATATTTTACCGTGTATTTTGTCCACAAGTGCCGTATGCACATCAGTTAGAAGAGTGCGAGAGTGCGCGGTGCGTCCGTTGTTTACTGACAGATCACCAAGCCCCCCTACAATTTTAGGTTGATGATCGTAATAAACCTGACCATTCCATCGAGTGAGGACTCCGTAACCTCCTACGGTACCCGTACTCAGGGACTCGTGTATTGTCCCGAACTGCTGAGCCACGAGTCCATCACCATCTCCGTACAGAGCACAATTTGCAACTTCTGCAAAACCGGAACCCATCTGAACGCAAGCGGTAATGCCTGATAATCCGGCATTGTTTCCAAGGAGTACTGCTGCAGAAGAAGTAAACGGTTCGTCGTATAAAATGATATGTGTATCAGGATACGACTCTCTTACAACACCGCAACCCAGAGCCAGGTGCCCCCCACTGAGCCACCATTTAGTATTTGCCGGCGTAACAAGCATTGTTGAACAGAATACGCCATATATATGTCCGCCCGTAAAGGATGCCAAAGAAGCAGCGGATCCTCTTGTAAAAGCACCCCACCCTGCCCAGGACAGTGGACTGGGTGCTCCAAAATCATCTACGGCTGATGGAACGCCACCTGAGTAAGTCGGATCGTAGTATCCTTCTACACCCATCTTCAGGGTTGAACGATCGATTTCTATGTGAGGCGAGGAGCAATCGAATTCTACCCCCATGAGTGTCAAGCAAGATCGAACCATGGATATAGCTACATAACTAAAGAGCGTGTCTACCAGGCCAACATTGATAAGCCACACTGAATGTGTTTTGTTGTAGAAATACATTACCGAGAATATCCTATCGTCACCGCTCCCGGTATTTTCCAGCATGACATCGTTGGTGTCAGGGGATAGGAAGTTTATTTTTATAGACGGTCTGAGTATTCGGTATAAATCAGCCGCACTCACGGCCGCAGAAAAACCACGAGCAGAAACAATATCCGTCACAGTGTTGTTTCGAATGGTCCTTCTGTCTCCCGCAGCTGCACCTGTGAGAATTTCCAAAGTGTAGCCATCGTAATCACCGGGCGTCATGCCGGCACCTTTGACGGTATTTATATTTGACCCCGCCAGTGCTGCAGTCGAAGACACAATCTCCGTGAACCCATCAACGCCTGGCTCGCCTGCACCATCTCCGATGATGTAGATATTTGCGTTGAGTGTTCTGCTTTTCTCGAAACGTGGGTAGCCCCAGCCAGCGCCAGGGTGACTACCCAAGTGGACAAACACCGAATGATTCACTATCAGAGGAATCCGTGAAATGGCCTCTTCGACAGTTTTCACTGGCGCAGCTATCGTTCCCGAATTGGCGTCGTCCCCGATATCGTCTCTGACGTATATGTGTAGAGGCCCATCGGTTTTCAATGGGGTAAAACTGTTGCAGTGTATGGGGTTGGAACTTGAATTTGTCAGTTCCCTTGTTGCCCTCATGGCCTCTATGTCGGTAAAACGACCTTTCAACCCAGAGGCGCTGTCTAAGACTATTCCGGTGTTGTCCAAGAACGTTTTGATATCGGTAGATTCTTCATTTGCGGGATCTGTTTCGACGAAAGCATATCCACAAGTGGTCATGATTTCATCGATGTTTTCCTTATCTGCTACTTCCGCTTCCAGATCTACCAGAACCCTTGGAGTGAGCGATCGCATACTGACGCTGTGATTAGGGAGGAGACTATTCAACCTCTCGATGTCTGTTCCTTTTACACGATATCTATAGATAGGCATTACAAGTACTCCATCGTCGCGTAGATGTCGTAGGGGCTAGTACCGAGCCCTATAAGATGGTTGGACTGCAAGGAGAGTAAGTCTCCCTGGGCAACAGCTACGCTGTTAACAAGATCGCTCGCATCGTAAGCCGTAGATGCTATCGTCACCATGAGAGCGGTAGCCACCCCGTTCTTCATGAGGGTATAGATGATGACGTTTCCGTTACCTCTTGGGTCGTTCTGACGAAGATACAATCGCCTGATCGTCCCGGCGCGAGGTACCCTGTACGAAGGGGGGGTATCGGGAGCAGGAGGAGCCGTAGGAGCCTGGTTGTTAGAAAAACCCGGGTAGAGATATCGAGTAGCGATGGCCGCGCTGATGTTCTGAGCGCCGAACATGATGATTGCGCTGCCAGAAACAGAACCAGGAGCCCACTTCGACCCGTCCCAGGTGAAGATGTCTCCGACCGAAGCACCGTCTTGGGCTATCTGTTTTGACCTGAACATTATACTCCCTCTACCATGAGAACCGTCTTCTGTAAAGTTATGTTAGGATTTGATATGTCCGTGTCTACCCCCACCTCTACATAGTCGTTTTGGTTGCAGTCCGCCGCGCACACGAGAGCGGCTGCTCCCACATCTCCCGCGACACTTATCTTTCTGGTTATCTCGCTGAACACAACCACCACTCCGTTTTTCGCAAAAAACATGCTCAATATGACATTAGCCTGCTGTATCGTCGTCATTAACCCCCGGAGAAGTCGCGGCGGCGGCAATGTATCGAAGACCCCCGGCCCAAGCAGTCCCGGCGGCGTTGAGTTGAACCACCTGTGCCGGTTGCAAGCCTGCTTCTACGAATAGTTGCTTCAAACGTGGTTTCATTTTTATCCCCTAGGTTTCGTAGTTTAGACTGATGCGATCAGACGCATCCAGTTGGTATCCGGCGACCGAGCCGTTCCAGTACAACTCGTCGCCCGCGACGATGGCGCTGATGGTGCGGGCTGTGACCCCTGCATCCCCCGAGAAGTAGCACTCCTTGGTCTTCACGCCGTCGCCCACGGTGACCAGGAGGCCGTTGACCATGACCAGCACGTATCCGGTCGGGGTGCCGGAAATGGTGCTGTTGGTGGCTTTGGCACCATCGGCCGCGGTGACCCGGGCCACCAGATCTTTGTCGGCCGGCGTCAGAATCAAGGCCGCGAGCGTGTCCAGGGCATCCTTGACCGTACCACCCGCGACCCCGGAGTCGTTATCCACCTGCGAGGCATCGTAGTCGCTCAGGGCGGCGACCACGTTTCCGACTCGACCGAAGACGGTATCGACCGGGGCGACGGTGCCGGCCTGCCAGTCGATGCCGTTGGGATCTGCGCCGTTGGCCGTCAGCTGCTGGCCGTCCAGGCCCACCGGGACGCGGACGAGGTTACCGGATCCGTCCCGGGTGAGGACGTCCCCCTTGGCGAGTAGAACAGAGAGCAGCGTTTGCAATGCGCTATAGGAGTAAAAATGAAAAATCACCTCACTGCCCTCCTAACTTGAACGGCAATACCAACTTTCCCTTGGATAGGGAATAGACCAAGAAACCAAAACCGGCCATGACCCCCCCGAGCTGCATGGGCGTCATGCACACGGCAGCTACCCTGTCCATCCTCACGTCTTCCCAGGATTGTGAAGGGGCCTCACCCAGGCCTGTGAGCGTTCTGCCTTCCTGGCTTCGTTGCTTGTTCACCGTCGAAGCAGCGATACGCTTGCAGGTCTTCAACGAGCGACGCCTGTCGGTTCTCTGGCAGCTCTGCAAGATGTGTTTGTACTGCCTCTCGTCTTTTTTCGACCACGCTGCTGGCACACTGTCCTCCTAGCTCTGGTAGATCTTGCCCCGGCTCACGTACAGGTCCACCTCACCGTACCTGCGCGCTGCATCGGAGAGCCCCTCGCCGACTGCCTCGGGGTATTCCTCCCTGTCCCAAAACTCTGTACCGTGCCCGTTCCGGGTCAACCAGAAGTCGTGGCCGTTGCGTGCCGGGTCGCCGGCCTGGGCCAACAACTCGGCGTTGTCCTGCTGGAATTTCTCGCAGTCTTGAATCATCTTGTCGAGCGCCTCTACGGTGAGATCTTCGGGACCGTAGTTCTCGTCGAGCGGCAACCCTCCGCTCTCGTCGGACTCGTCGTTCGTAGACCAGAGAGCAGCGCGGATGTATCCGCGCGTGAGGTCGTCCAGGTTACGCAGCTTGTCGGCCTTGCTCACTCCTTCGAGCGCGCTCACCCCCGTTGCGCCGCGCCGCGGTCGGTAAACGATCTCGACATCGACGGGAGAAACTCCCTGCACCCCGACTCGATCCCAGCGGACGTACAGAAGCCCTCCGCCGGGTCCCGGCATGGCACTGCGACGCCGACCACCTGGGAACATCGTCGTGGTGACCTCTCCCTCCTCGCCGCGCGCGGGCGGACGGGTGTAGAGCTGGAAGCTCGCCGGGTTCGGCACGAACCGGACCCTGGTGCCTACCGGGGTACGCAGCGTCGCGCGCCCTTCCAGCGCGCTCAAGCCACTGCCCCTCGGCTGCCGGCCGAGCCCTCCCGGCGGCCGCCGGCCCTCGACGGACGTGACGAAGCCCGTCTTCTCGTTGACGAGAAACCCCTGCCGGAGCGCGGCCCTGATGGCCTCGCTCTTGCGCCGGTAGAACATGGGGTTGTCGTCTCCTATGCGTAACAACTGATCTCCGAACGTGAAAACAAAGGCCTGGTTGGCCTTCGAGTACATGAGACGGGTCGGGTTCATGTTTCTACCCCTCTATCAGACAAACGCCCAGAGCGTCTTGACGATTATACGTCAAAATCGCGGCGGATGCCGAGATTGTGTCGAATTGCGAAAGAACCACCCTGGTTGGGTAGTCAGATCTATCCAGCATGTCACTGGAAGCATCTCACAAAATTAGGGGCGACGTCTAGGAGGCAAGCGTGCTCGGGGCGTCCACCACCAGCCGGAGCCGAATTTCCGGCGGCTTTTCAACCGCGGGTGGCTTCTCCTCGGCTTCTTCTCCGGCCTCTTCCTCGGGTTTTTCTGGAGGAGGGGGTGCGGGCTCGGGCTCGGGCTTACCCTTGGGCGGCAATCCCGGCTCCACCACCACCATCAGCTTTCCATCCTCTGCGGCCGGAAAATAGATGGTAGAGCGTGCGGCCGCCCGGTTGAGCGGTATCGCGTGCGGCATGAGCTTGCCGCGCAAGACTGGCCGCCCGTGGCCGTCCTTCGCCTCGCGGCCGGTTCGCCAGGCGACCAGCTGGATGGAAAATGACGAGATCTCGTTCAACGGAAGCGTCAGGTCGAAGACCCACTTACGGGCGTTCTGGGCTCCCTTGAGGTTTGCGGACGGATCTTCTTCGATGGGCGCGATGCGCCCGAGGTGGCAGTGGAGGTGCATGTCCAGAGTCTCTCCTATCTTTTGCGTTTGCGCAAAAGATAAATTGCAGTCCCTGCCACTGCTACTACCAACAACGCCGCGACACCACCACCGCCCGTGGATTGTCTCCCCAACCAGGAGACAATCCCCTGCGCCCATTTCCGCGCGCCGTCGAGCGTGAAGTGCACCCGGTCCCGCGCGCGACCCCAGTCGGGGTAGGTCCAGTCGCGCGAGCTGGCGTACCTGGCACCGAGCACCTGCCGGCCCACCGTGTCGTAGGTGTCGGTGATCCGCTGGTGGTACGCGGACAAGTAAACCGGAGGTCCGACCCAGAGCACGCGACCCGGGCCGACCTGGGAGACGAACCACTGCATGGCCTCGCGCAGCTGCGCAGCGGTGCCCGTCGGGTTGCTGCCCATCGCGACCAGCACCAGATCGAAAGGTTCCGACTCACGTAGTTTCATCAGCAGTGAACGTCGTTGAGCTACGGTGCCCGCCAACCGTTTACCTGCAGAACCCGCGAAACCGTGTCCGCTTCTGCCAATAAACTGCAGCTGCGCGCCTGGCAGCAGCTCTCGCAGCGCCCGGCCGAGGGCTCCGGTGCCTCGCTCTCCAACCGAGGAGGAGCCGAGAACCACCACCCGCTTGCCTTGCAGCGTCACGCGAACACCCCTCTGCCCACAACAGTTCCACGAGCTGTCCACCTGGGGATGCAGCGCCGGCCGGCGATGGTGCTGGCCTCGATACGGTTGGCCGCGCACGGCGGCCGCGGCATCCCGCCCGGGTGAACGAACAACCGGAAGCCCATGTTCGGATATGCGCCGCGGAGCACCCGCTTGACGAACATCCTCGCCGGCCGCCAGGCCGCCCAGGTAGGCGCTCGCTCGAACCCGGACCTGTAGACGGCTCCGGTCGTCCAGGCCTGGCCAGGGGCGTAGCCGGTGGGGTTGACCACCTGGGTGACCGGGATGCCCCACTGCTGCGCGCGGTTCAGAGCGATGAAGATGATCTGCGCCATCTCGGGCTCACTACTCTTGAACCCCGTCTCGGCCAAGATCATGCGGGTCAGGGCATCGACGCCGGCATCATAGCTCGGGCCGAGGTGGCGAGCGTGGGCCTTCTTCGGCTGCAGCACGAGTAACAGCACAGCTGCACCGCCGAGATACCAGGGCCATTTCTCAGGTAGCTTCATCCGAAAACCGTCCTGACCACTGGCACCCTTTTTATCCCGAGATAGTTCGCCGCCACAAGCCGATGTCGTCCGTCGAAGATTTTTCTCTTCCTGTCCAGCAAGATCGGCAGCATAGCCTCACCGTTTATCATGAGGACCATGACCTCCTCGATAAACTCAGAGTCCTCGTCCGTCTCGTCCTCAAAGAAGACCTAACCGATCAATGCCTTCGCCGGCCGCCACTTCACCTCGACGACGGCGGGCAGCATGTACCCGTACTGCTCGAAGCTATCGAGGAAGTGCTCGTATTCGGCAAAACACTGCAGAGGCACTCGGCGCGTGATACCGAGCGGCGGACGCAACCACAGCAACTCGCAAGGCATACCCCTCAACCTTCCGGCATCCGACCTTGGTCTGCGTAGCTGAAGTAAACCTCGGGATTGTCCGTCAAGATGACGTGATCGTACAAAGGCACCCCGACAACCTTACCTGCCTTCTTGAGCCGCTGGGTCAGCTGATCGTCCTCCGGTGATGGGCCTGACACATTGCTCGGGTGCGTGTGGGCGAGGATGATCGACGAAGCGTTCACGAGCACTGCCGGTCGCAACACGCTCACAGGATCTACCGCAGCAGACGACCGGCCGCCCACGTGGGGATTGGCAACGGCAAGCGGCACGTTCTTGTTGTCTAAACACAGCACCAGAAGGTGCTCTCGACCACGCCCCGCAAAAGGTATGGCATCGTGCAGTATGCGGCTTACCGCCCTGGAATTGGAAACCGGGGGTAACTCCTTGACCTTGCGGGGCTCGGAGCAGACGTCAAAACGCAGCCATGAAAAAGGAAGACGCGATGTCGCACACGCTTTACGAGCCTTACGCCGTGCAGGCGTTGCCTCGCCGAGCATGATGTTCTCTTCGCGCGTCGGGTAGCGTTTCACCCTGCCTCTTAGCTGTTCTCTCGTAACAGCTGCCGGAATTCCTTGTCCTCATCCTCCAGGTAGCGCCAGCCCTTCGGCCGCTTGATGCCCCACCAGTTGACGCGCTCGCCCGCGGGGATGATGTCCTGGGCCCAGCCAGAGGGACCCTCGTCGCCTCGGCCGTAATCAAGCAAGGCCTCGGCAATGACCATGGCCCGGCTCTCGGGCTTCAACTCGTATAGAAAACGCTCGCGATTCGCGTCGGTGTCGTACCCCCAGAACGAGAGGGCGCTCTTGACGTAACCGTTGTCGAGACTCAGATCATCGATGGTGAAGTAGCCCTCCTGTGTCCAGAAGGGGTAGCCAACCTCGACCGCTTCTCGGTCGCCCACGTACTCGCGCACGGGCTGGATCTTGAGCAGCTCAATGGAACTGCCGTCTGCCTTGGCGATGGTGCCGCCGTAGGTGCCCGGGTTCATGTCGCCGCCGACCTGGGTCCACCCGTGGTTGCCGATGCGAATGTCCATCAGACCTCTCCCTTGTGCTCTTTCACGTAACGATCAAGATGCCGTTTCACCCAGTCCCTGATTGCTTCGGGAATGACCTCCGGTCGGTCGTACACAACATGTCCATCGTGATACCTGACAGGGTGGTCTACTCTCCCCCCAAGCTTCTTTTCGGCCAGCTCCGTATACGAACTACCTACCGGACGAAACACCCGAGTAAGCGTCCAGTCCTTTCGCTCTGCAATAAGAACGCGCTTCACGTCACGCCCCCTGGCCGAGGTATGACCGCCCGCGGCTCTCGGCCACGAGCTGCTGGAAGTACTGCGGGCTGACGGAGTTGACCACGGTCGTCCCCGTCTCCTCGCCCGGGTAACGCAGCGCGAGCCCTCCCGGGTTCACGTAGACCACCGGCACGCCCCGCTTGGTGCTCGGGTTGCTGCCGAACCCGGAGCAGACGAAGGTGCGCCGGCCGCTGCCGCGCGCGAGCTTCTGCGCAGCTGCAACCGCATCGAGATACCGCTGGGGGTACGTCTCTTTCCGGTACAGCCTGGGGAAAGGGTTGTGTGAGACGACGTAGTTGGGCTTGCCGACCACCCGGGGATGGCCGCAGCCGTCGTAGACCAGCGTCTGCCCCTTGGGTCGGTACTCGGCTATCGGATGCGCGGCCGGGTAGCCCGCCAGGTGGCCCTTCCCCTTTCGGCACGGCACCCGAGGGAACCTGGACCTGGGCTCGGTTCTGCAGGCCGCGCACGGGATACCACCTCGAGCACCTGAACCCTCTCGGCCCCAGCGCACGACCCGGAAGGGTTTGCCCTTGAGCTGGCAGAGCGTGCTGCACTCTCGGAGCGCCGGGCCCAGCTCGGCGAACTGCCGCAACCACTTCGGGGCCGGGTAGGTGGGCATCACGACCTGATACGGCCCATCGGTCCCTTGTCGGCCGTAGTCCGAAACGGAGAAGCCCGCCTTGGCAGCGATGGCTTTTTCGCTGAACGGATCAATCGGGGTCGCTTCGAACATGCTATTCCGCCTTTCTCTCGGCGGCCTGCTCGATGCCGAGGGACTTCTTGACGATGTTGGCGACCCTGCGACGGACCGGCAGGCCGCGAAGCATTGTGAAGATCTTCGCAGGAGGCACCTCGCACTTGGCGTGCAGGTACACGGGCGGGGCCTCCGGGTGCGTGTGGACCGGCGTCATACGCAACTTGGGGTTGCTGCTGTCGAAGTACCCGCCGCACTGCTGACAAACACGCCGGCCCTTGTGAATGGCCACGATACCGAGCTTGCCGTTGGCCCCCTCGATCAAGTCGACATCGTCGAAGTGCGAGGCGTTCGCGCCGATCTTCATGTCGTCAGCCGTCTCTTGCCGGAACAGGATCTCAACACCATCTGCCATACGTCCTCCTGCCGCCCGAGACGGCGTTTCACGTGAAACACTACCGACGGCTGAAGTGGCCGTAGACGGTCGCTATCTTGTCACACTCTATCGAAATCCGATGGAGGTTCGGGAAGATGGCGTTCCCACCAAAAACCGCGCCCTTTATCGTGTATATGCTCTGCGGGTCGCGCAAGTAATTCCCCTCTGCGAAAACAGGAACCACGAACTCGACATAGTGGCTCAGGTCAACGACAGGAACCCCGCTCGCATCCTCGAAGTACAGCTTCATACTCGCAAGCTCTTGCACCGTGAAACCCAGGAATATGTCGTCGAAACGGTCCCTCTCGAAGACGTGCAACGGCACCTTCGCGCCCGCAGCCAGAGTGAGAGGCACCCCCGCTGAAATGCCATCGGGGCTCGGGTCGCCGATGAACCTGCGCTCGGGCTCGATCACATCCCCGCGGCCGACCCGATAGGCATAGCCGTAGGCCTGCGCCCCGTTGGGATACAGATCGACAATACTGTCGTTCATCACGATCGACGTAGCGAACGAAACGTCGCCGCGCATGGGGAAGCCATCCAAGACCTTGACGGGATATGTGTTGCCCGCCGGAATGACGCCCTGGGCGATCGGCCGAACGGTGGTCAGATCGGAATCATACGCAGAGAACACGCCCCACCTTGTCGCGCCCTCCGATGTCGAAGGCACTATCCAGAGATGGACCTCGTAGGTGGCCTGCGTGCCTCTCGGCAACGTCTTGTCTACCGGACCACCGATTGGCGTCGCTCCCAGAATGGGGTCGGCTCCGTTGTGCAAGGGGGTGATGATCCCGCCGAACAACGGCAGCTTTTGATTTTCCATGCTCACCTCTTTTTCTTCAACAAGAGTAACTGGGCCCAACGATTAGTTCAAGAGCCTCTGCAGATGGCTCCGGTAACGATCTACCCGCCCCAGGAAAAACCTTTTTGGCACTCGCGAAACAGCAAAAATGGCCAGGGGTTTTCCCAAGGTCGCGGTAGGCGCTATGCGCAGCTTCGCGAATATCACGGGAACCGGAAAAACACAACACGCCCACAAAATTGTACCGGAAAACAGTTGAAATTGCCCCGGGGAGCCTTACTGATGTGGGTATGACGAACCTAGAAGCCTTTGCCTGGTACGTCACTCACACACGCAGCGGGGCCACGGCGAAGCGGTATGTGATTGCCGTGCGGCAGTTCCTGGGGTGGCTCGAACGCTACGCCCCCGGCAAGGCCATCACACAAGCTCCTCGCGACACCCTCGCACAGTACACCGTGGCGCTGCTTCGAGGCAACTACCAGACGTCAACAATTCGATCGCACCTGGCGGGCATCGCGCGCTACCTGCGCTGGTTGGAGTCCAAGTACTCGGCCGAGATCCCTGACTTCCATGAGCCCGAGCTGCCCAAGCAGAAGCGCAAGGTCAAGGACACCCTGAACTCCGACGCCCTTACCGACTACCTGCAGGCGGCTACCGAACTCGACGAGCCCATCCGCACCGCGGCTCTGCTGCTGCCGTGCTCCGGGTTGCGCTGCTCCGAGATGGTGACCCTGCCCCTGGCCTGCGCCCAGCGCGAGAAGCTGCAGATGGCCGACGGCAGCAACAAGGACACGCTCATGCTGCGTCTTATCGGCAAGGGTGGGCACGAGCGCCTGGTGCCGTTACTGGACGAGGGGTCGGACTTTCTCGTCTCCTACCTGAAAGGGTGGCGAAGGGGACACAAGAACCCTCGCTGGCTGTTTCCCGGTCGCAAGGGGGCGATGGCAACCCGCACCCTGCGTAAGGCCGTGCAGGAGATCCGAAAGCCCACGGGGCTTTCCTACACGCCGCACTCGATGCGGCGCACCTACTTGACCACGCTATTTCGCATGGGGGTCGAGCCGGTAGTGATCGCCAAGATCGCCGGCCACACCCGGGTACAGGAACTGGTCAACAGCTACTTGAATCTCGATGCCTCCGACCTCGCCGGGGCCGTACATGCCAAGGGAGGTCGCCTGCTGAAGAAGAACCCCAAACAAAAGGAACCGCCACATGCCCAAGGATAACACCGCCAAGCGCCGCGGAAAGGAAGCAAGCGCGACCTCCACCGTCGTCGAACCCACCGCACCCCCCAACCCCGAGGTCGATGCCCAGCTGGAAGCAATCGGCGTGGCACTTGACGGAAACCAGGACGCCCCGGAGGTGCCGTTGCAGCCCGACGTTTCACCGGCCGCCCCACCGACTCCCGAACAGCTCGCTCCCGATGCACCGGCTGCCCTTGAAGCCGCACCACCACCACCAGTCCAGCCCCCGGTGCCCCTGGCCGCAAGAAGCGGCCCACCGGCCGATCCCGAAACCCTGAACCCGTTCACCCGCCAGCCCGCGCCGGAACCGAAGCCGTCGAAGAACCGGCAGCGGCAGGATCGCGCGGACAATCGCGAGACGATCAACAAGACGACGCCATCGACCCGCCGCTTCGGTTCCATGGGCAACAAGCTGCCTGGGGCCGAACACATCCTGGTCCGCAAACGTACCGAGAGCGGACAGATGGCATACATCGGAGAGTTCAACTCCACCGATCTAGCCCACAGCCAGAACGTCGAGAGCTACATCGCCAGATACCTGCAACCGAAATTTGGACCTGGCGAGTACTGGGTCTTCGGCGTTGACGCCGCCGGTCGAGAGTTCGACGCCGGCTACGTCCAACTGCTACCAGCAGCCGACGACGCCCTGATGGGCACCCCAGGCGGTTCTGCCCATGCCGGTGGGACCTCGCCGCTGTCGCTGATACAGCAGATGCTCGACCGCGAGTCTACCCGGCGCGACGCAGAGCTTCGCGCTCTGTCCAGCAAGAAGGACAAAGATCCTATCGAGCTGATGCGGCAGATGCACAATCTGCAGAAGGAGATGGCCCCGGTGCCTCCGTTGCCTGCACTGAAGTCGAGCGAGAAAGGCTCCAACACTACGGACACCGTGTTGGGTGGCATGATGCAGATGATGACCACGGTGCTGGCGCAGGCCATGCAGCCGAACCCGCTTATGGTGGCGCTGATCCAGAAGCTCACCGACAAAGCGGACACCCCTGCACCGGCCGGAGCCGACCCCTCACAGCAGCTTCTAGTCCTTTCAGAGGTGGTGAAAAACCTCGGCGGCAACAAAGGCCCTGACGTCAGTAGACAGATGCTCGAAATGCTCATGAAGGAGCGCATGGCCCCTTCCGACGTGTTGAGCCTGGTGCAGCAGGTCAAGGGCGAGCGCGGGACCGATGATCTCAAGAAGTCGATGGAGAACCTGGGCTTCCTGCTCAACGCGGTGCAGCAGCTGCGCTCCCACACCGAGCCCGGCGGTAGCGGTTTCTGGGATGCGATCAACAGCATCTTCAGCAACCCGGGCCTGGCCAACGCCATTGGCAACAAGGTCAGCGCCATCGCGCAGACCAACCAGGCACAGGCCCTGCGCCCCGGGCAAGGGGCACCACCGTCGCCACAGCAGCTGCCCCCGGGAGTGCCGCCAGGTCAACAGCCGCCTGCGCGCGACCCCCTGGCGCTCAAGGCCCGCGAGTTGATCGCCCGCAAGCAACGGATCGATGAAGTAGAGCTGCTCGAACGCGAGCGCCGCGCCGGAATCTCGCCGGCCCCAGGCGCGCCACCAGGAACACAGCCCGCGCAGGTTGACGCGCCACCGGCTGCTGATCCGGCCGTTGTCGAACCCATACCCGCGGCTGCAGCCGCACCCGTCGCCGACGTGAGCATCCCTGCAACACCGAACCAGCAAGTCGCTCTACCGTCTCGTATCACCGATCACCTCAACGGTTACACGATGGCGAAAGACGACGGGGACTACGTCCGTACCACCATCGAGCTTGTCTTCTCGCTCGCCAATGACGCGGAATGGCGGCCGTACTCCGAGGTCATTCTGAGCTTCATCGTACAGAACAACCGCGCGAAGTTCATGCACTACATGTCGAGCATGTTCACGGCCTTGCGCACCTCTAAACTGCTTGATGACGCGCTGGCCCACAAGATCATGGACGCGCTGCAGCGCAACTTCGACACCATCGTCTCCGAAACGCTGACACACCTGCAGGCCTTGCAAGAGGCTGAAGGGCTCGAAGACGGTATGGAAGAACCCGAAGGTGACGAAGGGGAACTCGACCCCGCCGACGACGCTCTGCACCTGAACGAACCCAACGAACCCATATAGAGGAACCATGACCAAGCAAGAATATTTAGATGAAGTATGCAGGCTCGTCTCCCTGGCCGCCACGGAGATGGGAGCGATAGACAAGGCCCTGGATTGGCTACACGACGCAGACAGTCTGATCACTCACGTCTGGCTGGACGACCGGAAGAAGTGCCTGCAGATACTGGACCTGTCACCTAACTGGCTCTCGTTCTTCGTCTGCGTGCAGGACGGGTGCATCGCCAACGTGCAAGATGAAGCAGAGAGCTTCGACGAGATGCTGGAGCAGCTTGCCTGCTCGGCCATGTTCAGCGACTGCGAGGAGATCATCAACCGTGTGCTGCAGGCCGACGCCGAGATCGAGTCGGCCGAAGAGCGCCTGGCCGAGGTTGCCAAGCGGCACGGGTTTGACTTCGCAATCCCTGTCGGAAAGGCCCGCGAGGGCTTCGAGAAACGCACGCCGGTCAAGATCGAGGTCAACGTGACCGAGGAGTGCTGCACCATCGAGGAAGACATCTGCCCGAACTGCGGCGGCATCCGCAAAGGTTGCCCCACCAGCGAAGAGCTGGAAGAGGCCATAAACGGAGAGCTAGACGGTGAAGCCCAGGTGAAGGTCACCGGGTCGACGAACTGACTATGGCTGAAACTTCGCTATCGGCGGCTTTCCCAGCGACTCCCCCGATGCGCCCGATACCTCTATAACCTCGACGGTCAACGGCGTGAAGGCCACGACGTTGAGCTTGTAGAGCTTGCGCCCCTTGCCCTTGGTCATGAAGACCTCGCTGCCGCGCTGTTTCCAGATGGTGAACAGGTGCCGGCCGACCTTGAGCTTCTACCCTGGGCGCTGGCTTTCGAGGAAACGCCAGGCCTTGCTGCGTGCCTCGCTCTCGGCCTTCTCCTGGAGAGACAACTCCCGTACCTCGGGGAAGAAGTCCTCAGAGAACAGATCACCTAACCCACGTACAAAAGACATCCACTTCCCTCTATGGAACACTTCTATGTTCTTCGGAAGCACAACCCCATAGATCACGTCCTCCCCATCCTCTGTGTTTCCTACCATCCGATCCCAAATTAATACGTAATGTCACCGTGCTCGGTTCAGAATACACCTCTGCCTCTTCCCTACTTCGCTCAACAAAAATTCCCTCTTCTCCCGCGTGGTGGTGCCATTGCGGAACAAGCCCCTCTTGAATTATTCGAGTCAAATTCTCTCTCGGAATTACGTGATAAACCTTCATCGCCTGCTCCTGGAAGATAAATCAACGGCACCGGACATTATCCGCACCTCCACAACGCCAACACACATCGACCTCGTGAACCATCAAGAAGCGGCCACAGACCCGGCACTTCCACCGCCGTTTCACGGTCCTACACCTGCGCCTACGCCGCTGGGTTGAGGGGGTATTCACGCGCCAACCTCTTGCGCTCGGCTCTCGGCAGCCCTCTCTCAACTAGCCCGAGTAACTCTTCGTCCAAGACGTACTCCAACAGCACGCCCTCGGTCGCCCGCACGAGCAGCTGACCTAGGCGTAGATGGGGGTTCACTTTCCAGGCGCAAAGCAGCCTCTCGACCACCTTGCGGCGCTCCTGCTCTGCGATGCTGCCGTCCGTTCCCATGCTCCACACTATGCACAATCGCAAAGCAGATCACAACCCTACTTCCTGGGGGGTCTGTACGAGGCGCGTTTGCGGGCCTCAGGCACCGCGTCCTCGACCAGCTTGTCCAGGCCGGCTTGGGTCAACGGCCGCACACCTAAGGGGAGCGTGTTCGTGACCTTGTCCATCGCGCGAGCCTTCTTCTTGGTGCCAGGCAAACCGCCGTTCTGGCGCTCCTGCTCCTCGGCCGCCTTCACAGCTGCCCATTTCTGTACCCAGACCCGTATGACGGTCACCGCGGCCGCTACGAGAGCAGCTACGACCTCGATCAAGTACGGCTTCACCAATTCAAGCACCTCTTCCATGCTACCTCCTGGGACGAGAGTAACAGAAATAAGCCGAAATTCCGGGCTTTTTTGGTTCTTCCGTCCAGGTACACCCGGTTCCGTGGGGCTCCACAAGGTTACCCGCGGTAACGAAAAAATGCAGACGACGTGCATTTTTCTCAATTATCTAATCCTGTTGAATAAGTACACCACTCCGTGCTGCTTTGTTGTTTTCGACATCTGCCCAATAACTCAAGTATCTTGAGCTGTTACACACCAAAGCTATAAACGACATACAAGGAATTTGACGTTCGCATTCACGTACGCAGGTTTCTTCAGTTCTCTGAAACCTCAGTCATCCCTAAGAGCTTTCCACATACGAAGTTGAAAACTGGCCGTTTTAGCTGTAAATGTGATCAGTTAATTTGGGGGCAGGAGGGGCAGGTTGGGGGCAAGTGACCTGCCCCCAATTTCGTTTGCCGTTTCGGGGGGTTATCCCCGAGGGGGCAGGAGGGGCAGGTAATTTCTAAAAACCCCTTAGAAATCAAAATTAGTGGGTAAGTGAATGTAGGCAGAGGAAAAATTAAAGAAGGTTTTGAAATTACCTGCCCCTCCTGCCCCCAAGTGGTAACTCAATGAAACTGCGACGGTTTTTGGGGGCAAGTGACCTGCCCCCTGCCTGCCCCTCCTGCCCCCTTAACCATTTGTTCAGTGTATTGACTTTTTCCGAAGGCCTATTCCATAACCCTAGGGCCAGGAGGTTTAATGTCTGGAATTAGAAGGGCTTTGATTACACTAGCGTTGGGGATCGGGCTCGCCGTCACCTGGCCGTTGCAGGCCAGTGAGGACGATCGGTTGCCGGGAGCCGAGAAGAGGTGGTTGGCCGTAGCCTTTGTGGCCGAGGCCGGCTGGGCTGACCCAGGGCATCGGAAAGCCGAGGCGGATCACCGGGCGATCTACCATGTGCTCAAGAGACGCTGGGGCCGGATGAAGGTGCGCTGGCCAAGGCGATACGGCCAGTTCGTGACCGTCGTGCAGGCCTACGTGGCGGCCATGGACCCGCGGACGCAGAAGGGGGGCCGGGTAAGGTGGTTGCTGGCTCTGTCCCGGCAAAGTCCCGCGGACGCCGTACCGCCGGCCGGATGGCCCATCACGCGCGCCAGGTGGAGCTTGCACCGGAAGTGGTGGGGCCAGGCGTTGGAGCGCGCGGAGAGGTGCCTGCAGGGCCGCCGATGCCGAGATCCCTACCGCGGCCGGGCGTACCACTGGGGCGGCGATATGGACATCCCGCGCCGCTGCATGGTCGAGCTGCCGAACGCGGGGACGTACAACACCTTCTACACCATCGACGCGGCCTGTAAGCGCCGGAAGTGGGCGCAGAGGCGGACCCGGTAGACGTGGAGGATTTCTTTTTCCACTACGTGGCTCTGGTCTTCATTAGGCTGCCCTACATCATCTGCGGGTTGTGGTTCGTCGGCTTCACGGTCGCCTGTGTATGCGAGCATAGGGGCCAGTAGACGGGCGGCGGCCAGGTCGGTATACTGGGGGCAGTCTCTCCCGGTGCGCGCAGCCACCACCCCCAGGTTGTCCCCGGGAGGGCTTTCTCAACAATGAAGAGACGACCCCCATACGTGGAGAAGGACTCCCCACCCAGCAGCTACGCCGTGGCCGCCGCGCTCGAAAAGCGGCCAGATGCCTGGGGTAAGGTGTCCTCGGGCACGCTGCAGCGGGCGCTGTTCCTGGCCCCGGGGCTCGCGCTGGCCGGTGTTCGCGGAGAGCAGCTCGTCAAGGAGGAGATGGGGTGGGAAAGCGTGAGATACCAACACAGGTACAGATGGGAGATAATAAACTCTTTGATCACCAGATTTGGATACAAAAAATATCTGGAGATAGGGGTGGCAGAGGGTGTGTGTTTTTATCAGGTGTGTGCAGAGCACAAGATATCGGTTGATCCCGGCTATTCTGTGGCCACTTTCAAGATAGGCGCAGATCAGTTTTTCGACATGAATAGAGAAGTTTTTGATATTATATTTATTGACGGGCTACACGTGAAAGAACAAGTTCTTCGAGATTTTGGAAACTCTTTGAAGTTCTTATCTGAGGGGGGGAGTATTGTAGTTCACGATTGCAACCCTGTAAATGAGGAGAGTACCGACAATTTAATAAACGGAACGGTATGGGAGGCCTGGGCACATTACAGGATGCACAGACCAGATCTCAGCATGGCGGTTTTAGACACCGATCAAGGTTGTGGAGTTATTCGAAGAGGCCGTCAAGCGTTGTTCCCGCCAACCAAAAAAATGGACTTCGGTTTTCTGGCACAAAATCGAAAAAGGCTGCTCAACCTTGTTCCTCCAGTCTGGCCGGGTTGGTTGGATGACAACTTCAGGTAGTATATGCTCCGAAATTTATTTTATAATTGCTGTCCGCATGTCGATGCTGAAGAGGTGTGGATGGATAACATCCGCTGGCTCTGCAAGTACGGCTCGGCGTTCAACAACCGGTTGCTAATCAACATAAAGACCGGCCGAGACATGGCCAATCCCAACTTCGTGAAAACTCGTTTTGCCCCGCTCGAAGAACACGGCGACGTCGAGTTTCGTCTAATACCGAACGACCCGAAGCTGCACGAGCTGGCCGGGTTCCTTGAAGGCTTGAGCAGTTTGAAGTCTACCAGGGACGACGAGATAACCTTCTACGCGCACACCAAAGGTGTGCGCAAGGCGGTTGTAGAGTGTAGTCAACTGGAACAGACGTCGGTGCGGCAGTGGCGCAACAGGATGTACGACGAGTGCCTCTCGAACCCCGAGAGGATTGAGGCCGTTTTTATTCCTAAACAAGCAACAAGTTTTTTCGTTAAAAAGCCCGTCGCAGCAGCGGGTTGTTTTTTGTGCAAGGGCCAATACGGCAAACACTTTGCCGGCACGTACTACTGGGTGAGACACTCGTTGTTATTCACCAGGGACTGGGAGAAGATCCCAACCTCGCGGTTCGGGCCGGAAGAGTACATCGCCATTCAGTTTCAATCCAAAGAGCTACACTGTTTACGTAAGGTGAAGGATCCGCTCCACGTCACTTTCTATAGTGAGATTTCGGCAACATACAGATGTCAAAAATGTGGACCGTTCGAGGCTGCGGCAGATGACAAGGTGCGGTGTCCTCGATGTAAAAGGCAAACGAGCTTCGTAGAAAAAATCAACGATATGGGCTTTTAGCCAGTACGGAGAAAAACGTGAGGACAATATCGGTACTCACACACCGTCGACATAGAGAGACAGACTAGCTTTGTAGAGAAAATAAATGACATGGGATTCTAATCTACATCTTTGTTGGTTCATCGAACCGTGGGCCGAGTCGCGAGAGAAGTACCTGCTTGCGTGGCAGAAGCTCGGCTGGCATTGCGTGCTCTGGCACAGTGGCCAGATCGAGCAACCTCCGGTGCCTGGTGTTGAGCTGCGCCTGGTGGATGATCTTATAACCGGCTCGGACATCGAGGAGGTCTTCAAGTACGAGAGGCACTACGGCAGCCACGCGAGCTGCGCCGACATCTTCCGTTACTTCGTCTTGTACCAGCTCGGCGGCGCGTACGTGGACATCGACGTGTTACCAGATCTTGAAGGGGAGATTCTACCCGGAGCCACGTGCGATTGGCCGCTTTTTGGGATGATGGGAGGAGCCCCCACGTTGGCTTTGGAAATTCGTTTTATTCGATCTACTCCTGGGCACGAGCTGTTGTGCAGGTTGATCGAACAGGCCGTGAAGAATGAGAAGCGTTACATGGCCAAAGGGGGTTATAGGTCGTTGAGGTTTGAGAGCATTATTGCACGCACGGGCCCAGGGATGGCACATGAGGTGGTGCTGAAGTACGTGAAGGAGACAACCAAACCTTTAGAGGCTTTTCTGGTCCGGGCGACGATAGATCATACTGCAGAGAACAGGAGCCCGGGGTACGGTATGGGTTTGGTGAGAGCGATGCGTGTTGTAACCAAACGCAAGAGCTACGGCCGCTCGTTCGTTACATTCATCTGGGCAAAAAGAAAACCCCGCCAGGTGAAACCTGACGGGGTTGTTGCACATTCACAGGAGTGATTAGGCAGCTTCGAGATCGGCTGGCTTGTCGTACTCCACCAGAGTGGCCTTGACCCGCACGCGGCCGGTGGGCAGCGAGTACCCGCTTTCGGCCACGAGCTTGAGGCGGATCTTGTTGGGGTGGGTGAGGATGAGGCCCAGCCACGGCCACGGCAGCACACCATAGCCTGCAGGGGTGTTTGCAGGGACAGGAAGTGTTCCGATCAAGGACTGGGAGCCGTCCTCGAAAACGAGGTAGGCTTCCACGACCACCGGGGTGTTGGGGTCGAAGTTCATGACCAGTGCGTTCAGGTTCATGTCGATCGGAAAATCTCCGAGCCCTACGGGGGTCGAGAAGCCACCGAGCGCGGTGCCCGCGAGCGGCGCGATTTCGATGGGCGAGGCTGAAAGTGGTTGGCTGATACAGACGACACCGCCGTCGGAGAAGCCACCGCCTTTGGCGCTGCGGGTTTTGAGATCGTGGAAAGAGGGAAATGCGGTAACAGGCATGTTTCTTATTCCTTTTTCGTAAAAGGTTAAAACTATTCGGCGATGGAGCTGCGCAGGATGATCTTCTCACCCGGGCACAGACCCAGGAAGGCCCCGGCGGCGAAGACGTATTCCAGTATTAACCCTTCGAGACTTTGCGCGAGCACAACGATGTCTCCGAGTTTCATCTCGTTGTTCTCGTTGTCCACGAAGAGGATGTCGATGTTCAGATCGTTGTCGGTCTGGTTGATGACGAAGCCCCAGTTGGGTCCGTCCAGTTCATCGGGGAGACTGTTGGCGCGAACGCACGGGGTGCGCACGACGCCCTCCTGGCCCACCATGACCACGGTGACCCCCGAGGGGTTGACCACGATCTCGGGCATTGCCGCGCCGTTGATGAAAGGCGGCAGCGCCTCGGTTCCGATGTTTCGCCCAGCGCGTTGCTGAAGCGGGATGTTCTCTGGCATGATTTACCTCCGAGGGTGTCTCGGCCCTCGCCGACACGCGGGGAAGCTCCCGCGAGCACCCGCAGGGGAAGTCCCACGAGCCCAGGTAGGATAACCCAGGCGGCCGGCCATGGGCAAGAGGACAGCTCAGGCCGCTGTAGGAGGCTGTTTTTGGCGCAGTGGAGCCACGTGCCGTCGGATCATGGTGAAGGGCGTCCGGTCGGCTCGGTAGGTGCGCAGGACGTCCATCTTGAGCCCGAACCGCTCGCTGTTGCGGGCCAGGTCTTCAGGGGTGACGCCCTTGCACTCCTCCCAGACATGGTCGGTGATTTCGGCCGCGGCCGGCAGCACCACCTTGATCAGGGCCGGGACGACGCCCCGGCCCCGGAACTGTGGCTGGACGTACAGGTGGTCGATCCACCAGAACTGCCCCCGCTTGAGAATGGCCATCTGGCCCGCGGGGACGTCGTCAAGGTAGGCGGTGAAGTATCGGACGTGCCTGTCGAACTTTGTCACCTTGAAGGGACAATCAGGGATGCCGACAGGACCGTCTGATGTGTGTATGTCGATCAAGTCGGTAGATCGGGAGCGGTGTAGATGAGGTTCTGGGCTTCAACTTCGGAGTAACTGAGCCGCTTCAGGTTGAGGACTCGACGCCGGTTGCGAAAAGCGTTCACCACCTTGGCAGCAGCGGTCAGCTGTTCCTGGGGGGTTTGGTTTTTCTTCCCGTTGTGAAGAACCTGCAGTGCTTGGAAGTAGTTCGTGGTCTACTCCTCCTCCACCTGCATGTCGGCCGGCAGATCGAACTCAGCGAAGGGGACGAGCAGGTACAGCGGGCCGCTGGTCTGGTTCTCTTTTGCCTTGACCTTTATTTTATCAGGGCAGGACAGAACCAACCCATTCGGCTTTTTCTGGTCGCCTATTTCGGTCAAGAAACCGGCCTCGACTCCTGTATTGGCATCTGTACGGGGGTCCACAGCGATGTCGGGCCTCAAGTTGTTGACCTGGATGTCTTCGCCCGCGAGACGATATATTTCTGCTCCCTGCTCGACGGTTCTGACGACACTGTCGAAGTTGAGGTACGTCGGAGTGAGGGGAAGGCCTTGTAGCAGGTTGCTCCCGCAAAGCTGCCAGGCGCGACCGGGGTCCGGTCCCAGTTCGATTTCGGTTTTGGTCACAGGCACCATGAGTGCTTGTAGGTTGTTCGACATGTCGTTCGCCCAGGCCCATATGATGAGGCCTCTGCCGCTGAGAGGGTTCCCCGATTTGACTCGAAGAACGAGGGACCAGCCGGGCAGCAACAGACTCAGCGGGATTCCCGTATTGCTTCTGGCGTAATATGCGAGGTATCCCAGGGAAGGGATGGGGTGGTTCTCATCATTGGGCAGGGGCCACGAACCCACTCCCAGGTCTTCTGCGTGGTAGGCGAATTCTTTTCCGTCGGGGTCTACTAGGATGAAATCGTAGTCGATGTTGTTCCCGGTGCGGTTGAACACGTAACCGCCGACTGTGAGGTTCATTATTTGTGTTCTGGGGGTTTTTTGCCCTCTCCCAGGGATGACGGGGGCGTTTTTCAGGATGACGGTGTCGCCGGGGCCGGCTTTGATGGCAGGCTGCCCCAGGTGCCGGATACGGTTCAGGTTTACGGACTGTTCGCCTCGATTGAAGCCTGTCCGTTTCTGCAGTGGCAGGTTCTCTGGCATGGTTTACCTCTGGGGGTATCTCGGCCCCCGATGTCACGCGGCGAAGCTGCCGCGAACACTCGCAGGGGGAGTCCCACGAGCCCAGGTAGTATACCCCGAGCAGCCGGCCAGGGGCAAGACTTCGAAATTATCCTTGAAAAATGGGCAGGTTGCGCCCTAGTAGGGATATCCCGCGTAAGCCACCCGGCTGTCCCACGGCCCCGGGATAGGCCTCCCGTCACCGATAGACCAGCCAGGCCCGCGGTCGCATAGACCAAGCTCGTGCTGCGCCCACAGGCCAATCTCCCGCCAGGCAATCTCCCCCGGGTCGCCCTGGCGCTGGTCGTTGCTGACCCGGTGCGGCAGGATGTACTTGATCTCCCCTCGATGGCAGATGGCCAGCTGCATGAGATGCAGAATGGTATGGCGGGTGTTCTGTATCTGGCCGGCCGAGGGACCACCCGCGGTGTGTAGTTCGGCGTCGTACCGGCCGGCCAGACCGGGGAAGCGGCCGTTGATCTCGATGCCGATGCTGCAGCGGTTCAGCTCGTTGGCGTGCCACATGTAGGCCGTGAAGTCCTGTACCTGCACGATGGGGGTCGGGTGCGTGGCCAGAATGCCCAGGTGGGCGTTGAGCGTGCGGAACCTCTCGGGAGTGTCGGACATCCACACACCGGTCTGGTGAAGCACGATGGTGTCGATCTGCTGCCAGCTCCTGTACCCCTTTACGTCGTTGGGGTCGCCATCGACGCGCACCCAGTCTGGGGGTGGTGCGGGTTTTGGTTCTTCGTCTGTTGTCAGGATGGAGTCGGTAACGTCCTCGGGTAGCGAGCGAGAGGTGGGGAACGAGTCGACACCTGCGAACTGCTCCACCCTGCGCCATGTCTCATTGCCGAGCACACCATCGGCACCCCACCGGGGCAAGGTATAGCCTTTTTCAACAAGGGCGTTTTGTAGATCTTCTACTTCCAGTCCTTTTTGCTTCCAGACGTACTGTCCCATGGCTACCTCCTAGTTCAGTGGCTCTTCCTCGCGCGCAGCCAGGGCGCGTTGCAAAACAGCGCGCGGGGTGGACTCAATGCGCTCTTTCTGAGTCTTGACGCGCAGGCCGGCAAAAAATCGTTGACCGTGGATTTTCTTGATCGCGAATTGTTTTTCCAGTGCAGCGTAGAACCTCTTCCGCTCGTGGAAGGTCTTGATCTTCTCCGCGGCGCAGTACTCCTCGTAGGCGGCCCAGATCGTCGGCCGTGCTTCGACAGCCTCGGCATCTATGATGCACCACCGCTCGACGAAGTCGCGCAGGGGGTCTTGCTCGTGCCGGTACATGGTGTTGGATACGACCACCTCGCGCGGCAGGGTCAGTCGTTCTCTGATCCAGGCACGAGCTTCGCGCGCGAGGCGCGTCCAGATGCCCGGGGCTTCGAGCAGTAGCCGACGCGGCATGTCTCGGTCGGGGCGGTTGCGGAAGTTGGCCGGGCACTCGATAACGCACAGACGCCGCCAGATGCCCTCATCGGTCCCTCGCACATGCGGTAGGTGGTTGACCGCGAGCCATAGCGTGAACTGGGGCTTGTAGCTCCACTCGTTTTGATACAGCTTCCGGCCGGTGATCTTGTCCGATCCAGTCAGCTCCTTGAGCAGGGACTCGGCGAACGAGCGCCCCTCGTCGACCTCCTGGCAGCTGACGATCCGTGTGCCGGCCAGGGACATGCGCCACGTCTCGTGCTTGCTGCTGTTGCGGGTCGACAGCAGGTTCTCGCTGTTGGCGGCGATGCCGTAACCGCTGCTACCCTCTCCGAAGATATCTACCAGCAGGTTCAGCAACGTGCTCTTACCGTTCGCTCCGTCGCCGTGCAGTACGAATATCTTCTGTTCGTCGGTCACCCCGCACGCGGTGTAGCCCATCACGCGCCACAGGAAGGCTATCATGCGCTCGTTCTCCTGCATGAAGTCCCGCATGAAGGCGTCGAAGCGCGGGCACTTGGCGTCGGGGTCGTAGTTGTAGGGGACCGTGCGGGTGAGGAAGTCCTCGCGTTTGTGGGGGCCGAAATCTCCGGTGCGGAGATCTAATGTTCCGTTATTGAAATTCACTAACCAGGGATTTTGGTCAAACACCCGATAGTCGGTGAGTATTTCGGGTTTGTGTGTGGCCAGCGTCACCCCGTTTGAAAATTTCGACCCTGTCTCGCACTTTAGGGCAAACTTGTTTATCTCCTCTATCTGTTTTTTCAGACGCTCGTATTTCACTTCGGCGTCGGTTCGTACGGCATCAGATACCTTCTCGTCGGCGGCCACTGCAATGAAGTGCTTCTTTGCCTCAAGGTAATCGGCGGAAAGCGCGTGAGTTTCTTGCGGAATCGAGCGTATTGTACTTTCTAGTTTGTTGCGTACGACTTCGAGGCCGGCTTCCAGGTTCCAGTACTTATTGTTCCAGCCCAGCCAGTTTTTCCAGGTGGGCTCCCAGCGGATGTTCTGGCCGTGCTGGTCCACCAGGCGCTCGGCCAGGCCCAGCTCGGTCAGCGGCCGGGAGATGATCTCGTTGCTCTTCGGCGGCCACCAGGGCTGCTGCATACCGTCAGCGACGGCTTTCTCCACCTGCTGGATCGATTTTTCCTGGTAGACCGGCACCATTTCGGTGTCTTCGTCGGTCTGGGCCGTTCGGTAGCGACGGTCCAGCGCGATCACGACGCTGTTGCGCAGTCGCTCGGCAGACATGATGTGAGGCACGCCGCGCGCCAGGCCGAAGACCTGATGCACCTTGAGGTCGTAGATGCTGCCTGGATAGGGGCGGTTCTCGATCTCGTCTATCAGGTTGACCAGTTTGCCGTTCCATATTTCGCGCAGACCGTCTCCGATGGTGCCGCGCTGATCCTCGGGCAAGATGTCGTCGTAGTCCTCGATGGGTTTTTCGGCCATACCCTCGGGCAGCGACATGGCCAGGATCGCATCGACATCAACCGGTGGTCCGTCGTCACCGAAGACTTCGTAGTTAGAAAAATCCCCTCCGGGCACGTAATACATGTGACAAGGGTCGGCGCACTTCTTATCAGCTGTTTCTGTTGCTTTAAAGTGCAACAGCATCCGGGGGAAGAATTGTCGCCACTCGGTCACGTTGACAGACCGAGAGAACTTCACCATGGTCCGACGTTTGTGCTGACCGTTCGGGTCGTGACTGAAGCTCGTATATACGACGTGGCCGTAGCTCTTGACGATGTCCAGGGTTAGGCGCTGTTCGTCGACTGAGCCGTGGTCGAGGTCGAGCACGCCCATCTGCACAGACAGCACGTTGTTGTTGCTGCGCCGTACCAGCTTACCCTGCACGAACTCAGCAGGGATAAACAAAGGCAACTGGTCTTTTTCTTTTGCGGGTTTGAACGTCTTGGGGTCGAGTACTGCTTTGACGAAAGTATCGAAGTCAGGGTGCGAACCTTGGAAGTCAACGAAAGCGGAGTGAGCTACGTTATGACATCCCGACCAGATCAGCATACAGAACTCCCCGACGGCAACGCGCGCAGAAAACCAGGATTACGCTTATGCAAGTTCGCCGTCAAGGGAGTAAAAGCAGCCCAGTAGGTGGGGGTGTTCACCTGTGGGGCACCTCAAGATGTAGTGGGAGCAGAAAAACGAGGCGGATTGCTGCTAGGTCTTGACTTTGCGCGTACGCAAGTGCATAGTCGCTCTCTGTAGGAGTCGCAGGGGTTTGACAGAGCCATTTAACAAAGCGTTTCGGAACGCTCACCGTGTAAGTCCCTCTCAAGTAGACACGATTCTGCTGTGCGAGAGGAAGTGGGGCTTCGAGAAGCTCGACGGGTTGTCCCGGCCGCCTAACAAGTACGCCCAGACGGGTCTGGAAGCGCACGAGGTGTTGGAGCTGTGGCAAGGCGAGGGCCGTTCCATCGATCTTTCGACCCCCATCGGTGCGATCGTCTCGCCTGGCCTCAAGTTTTTGCCGCGACCGGGAACGCACGCGACCGAGCACGATTTCGTTTTCGACACCGGTCGGGTGGTGTTCCACGGTCGGATAGATCTGCGGGGATCGTTTCACGAGAGCGTGCAGACGGTCTGGGACCACAAAACGACCAGCTCCTTCAACTGGTTGAAGACCCCGCAGTTCCTGCGGCGAGATCCCCAGGCAGTAATTTACGGCAAGGCTGCGGAGGTCGAAGCACGTCGCAGCGGCCTTATCTGGGGGCAGACACTGGAACGAATCGAGCTGAACTGGGTCTACTACCTGGCCAACCCCAAAACCCCTCGCAGCCGTAAGGTGCAGTTGAACGTGATCCATGACGAGAGCGTACAGCCGCCGCCGTGTCCAGATAACGTGCGTCCCGAGCATTACGGTGTAATGACGCTAGCGGAACTAGATGCGCGTTTCATCGAGATGGAAAAAGTAGGCGTTCAGATACTGACGTATCGGTATAGAAAGTTCAAAGCAAGGGACCTGCCGTATAACGTCGCCGCATGTGGCGCATACGGGGGTTGTCATTATCAAGACAATCCGTGTACGTTGACTCTAAGTGAAAGGATAGAAGCAATGGAAGCTAACGAACAGTCAAAAAATCTCAGCCTGTCCGAGAAGATCCAAAGGAACATCGATTCGGCAAACGCGGGCGGAAATAACGCCTCGGGAACGACGGCCACAGCTGCTGCTCCGGCAGCCGCGCCGATACCCCCGACACCGCCCCAAGGAGAGCAGCCCGCGGCCGAGTCGCCGGCCGCTTCGCCGCCCGCTTCACCTCCCTCGCCGCCACCCGGGCTCGCGGCCGTGGACTCCGCGCCGCCTCAGGGGCAGCAGGGGACGACCGATCCAGACCCTTTGTCTTTCAAGCTCGTCAAGGGGGAGGGCGGTCAGCCCCCGCCCGCGCAGTCTCAGGAGCAGCAGCCGCCGGCTCAGCCCGCTGCGGCCACCCAGCCGACCCAGGTGAACCCACCCGAGAAGGACAAGGGCGTCGATCCTGACGGGCCGGCCGTGACAGCAGGCAAGGAAAAGGGTGGCGTCACCCGCGCCGAGATGGTCAAGGCCGCAATGCGGTCCCTGATTGAGGCCCGCGTGTACTCGGTCGAGGACAACCGCTATGAGGTGAAGATCGCCAACCAGGCGGTGAAGCTGGCCGACACGGCGTTTGCCACCATGGCAGCGAAGAAGTGACATGGACAAGCGGTTGCGAGACATAGGCCGAGTTCTGGTGTCGAGCGTGTGGGTCACCACCATCAGCACGCTCGACAAGTTTGACGACGATACGGCGCGCAATGTACTCGTCGAGATCATGCGTTCCACGGTGACCAAAACATGCGCGCATCTGTCGCAATAGCAGCAGCAACGGATTTCGCGACTGCTCGGAGAAGCAGCGCAGAAGGTTCACGACGACTTGGAAGGGTAACATGCTAGACCTGAAGTGGTTGGAGTCAACGTCCTGGTTACACGGGGAACAGTCCACGATCAAAATACCCCAGTTCGTGTTGAAGGAGCTATACGAGGAGGTCAAGGAGAGACGAGGGGAATGGCAGGAGGTAAAGGGCACTCCGACGGCGCAGGGCATGGAGCGACGGCTGGTGGTCCTGCATGTTCTCGCCCAGGAGGAAGGGAAAGAGAACCCTGACTTGAAGTGGGCAACCGGGTATGCCTTGCGGCTGCTGGGAGCCTGTCAGGAGGTGCTCTGGCACCTGAAGCGCCTGTCTTCTCCCCATTTTGTTTCGCGAGGCAAGCTAGAAGCCGCGATGCGAGGGGAGAAGTGAAGCTCGCCAGCCGCATCTTCGCATACAAGGACAATAAAGCGAAGTGGTAGTGTCACACTTCGCTATTTATAAATAGAGCAGACATGCCAGAACTGAGTGCAGCAGCGAAGGCCAGGATGGTTCGGCACTTCAAGAAGACCGGCCGGGAGAAGGTGCCGGCTACGAACGAGCTGGTGCGCATACTGGAACTGCCGCGGCGCGTCTGGGAAGACGATCCCGAGCTGCCGCGGTTCACTCAGATGGCAACGAAGTACTTGAAGCTCGCGCAGGGCACGCAAGAGTTGTGGCCCGTGCAGGCCAAGGCCTTGCAGGAGCTTCACGACATGGAGGGGATGTACGGGCCCATCCCAGCCGGCAAAGGCAAGACGCTGGTGACGTTTCTGGCCCCGGTGGTGCTCGAAGCAGAGCGGCCGCTGCTGGTAGTGCCTGCTAAGTTACGGGACAAGACCATACGAGAGTTCGCGGCGCTCGGGCAGCACTGGAAGCAGCACGCGGGGATGCAGATCATCAGTTACGAGAAGCTATCCAGGGTCAACGGCACGGCTTTCTTGCAGAACTATCGACCGGACCTGTTGATCTTTGACGAGAGCCACCGGCTCAAGAACCCCTCGGCCGCGGTCACTCGCAAGGTGGAGCACTACATGGAGGCGTTCCCCGATACGTGCGCGCTGTGCGCGACCGGGACGAGCACGAAGCGAAGTCTGTTCGATTTCGCCCACACCATGCGCTGGTCGCTCCCGAAGCACTACCCTTTGCCGCGTTCGCCCGAGGAGCTAGGTATCTGGGCCAACGTGGTGGACGAGATAAAGGTCCACGAGAACCGTTCACCGGGAGATCCTGGGGCGCTTCTGAAGCTCTGTAACGACCTGGAAAAGAGCAGAGGCAGACAGGGCGTGCGCACCGCTTTGCGGCGGCGCATACACGAGACGCCAGGGGTTGTGTCCTGTGAGATGGACGAGGCCGAACACGCCGACACCTCGATCAACGTCGAGTTGATGTTGGAAGATGGGTACGGCCAGGAGGTACACCGGTTGGTTGCCGGTCTTCAGGAAGGGTATCTGCCGACCGGAGACGTGTACCTTGTTGAAGGTAACGAGAGACAGGCTCTGGCTACGCGATGGCGGGTCATGCGCACGTTGACTTCGGGCTTCTGGTACGACTGGGATCCCAAGCCACCGCAACCGTGGATGGAGTTGCGCGCACAGTGGCGTAAGGCCGTACGCGGGATAATCGAGGAAAGAATACCGGGACTGGAGTCAGAGGCGCTAATCGCGCGGGCAGCTGCTTCTGGCAAGATCAATCAGGCGATACATGACCTGTATATTCGCTGGCGCGCAGTGCGCGGCGAGCACAAGTGGAACACGGTGCCGGTCTGGGTAGACGATAGCATCATCGAGCGCGTGGCCAGGTGGGTCAAGAACCATCAGGGCATCGTCTGGGTGAGCGAGGTCGCTCTCGGACAACGGTTAGAGCAGGAGCTTGGGCTGCCTTACTTTCACCGGATGGGCAAGGACCGGCTCGGTCGGTACATCGAGAGCTGGGAGAGCCGGAACGGGTCTGTCGTTGCCAGCGTACAGGCCAACGGGGAAGGCCGGAACCTGCAGTATCAGTGGTCCGACAACCTCGTGATCTCGCCGCCGCCCACGGGTACGGTCTGGGAGCAGTTGATCGCCCGTACACATCGGCCGGGTCAGAACGCCGACGAGGTCTGGGTGGAGGTCGTGATCGGTTGCAGGGTTGAGTGGGAATGTTGGCGGCAAGCGATACGCGACGCCTGGTACGCTTCACATATTGAGGGCAAAAAACGCCTCACTCTCGCCACCATAGACCAAAAGTTTCGGTTGCCTGCCGGAGATGGTAGACTTTGGTGAGCTTCTGTTATACGTTTGCGTAAATAGCACTAGCACTAGAACAACAAATAGTACTGGAACTAGAAAAAGGAGAAGAAGGTCATGTCAGGATGGTTCGATGAAATCGGAGACGCAACTGTACAAAAAACGGGAACGTGGCTTCATCCTGGAAAGTACCGTGTGAAGCTCAAGGCGGTGAAGAAGGTCAAAGGACAGAAGGGCGATAATTTCCTGGTAATCGAGATGGACGTGTTGGCCAGCAACAACCCCGAGATCCAGGTGGGCGTTGAGAAGAGCCAGGTAATCAAGATGGGCGGCCCGATGTCGTTGCCGAATATCAAGGGGTTCATCGCGGCCGTCAGCGGTGTGGACCCCACGCTCGACAACGTCAACGATCTGATCGAGGAGTACTGGTTCAAGAACAATCCCCAAGGGGTGCGTCTGCCCCTGTCCCGGATAGTCGACGAGCTGGTGGTACAGTACAATGCGCTTGAAGGGGTCGTGATGAACCTGGAGTGCGTGAGCATCACCACCCAGTCCGGAAACCCCTTTACCAAGCATATCTGGGAAGTGCGGCAGGACTGAGAGTTTCGGCTTTCGGTTTCGGCGCTTAACCCCAGCGCTCCTACGACCGACAGCCGAATACCGCCGTGTGGCCCCGAGCGGCATAGCAGTATTTCGGGGCTCATCCTTACTTGACGTATAAACGTCAAAGGGAGGTCCGAGGTGCCGCACAACAAAGGAATGGACTGGATCAGGCTCCCCAAGCGCCTGGCCATCTACCATCGAGACGGGTTCGACTGCATCTGGTGCAGGTCGGTGTTCCCCATTGACGAGATGGGCTACGGCCTGCAGCTCGACCACGTGTACTTCAGGGCGGGCAACGAGGCGAGCGACCTCGTCACGTGCTGCCCAAACTGCAACAGCGCCAAGCAGCAGATGTCACTGGTCAAGTGGCTAGAGAGGTTGTCTTTTGAAACCGGCGAGGCCGTGCAGGACATCGCGTACCGGATGATGGTTGCGCTGGACACTCCGTTGAACATGCGAGAGGGGCGCAGGTTGGCCGAGTTACGCCGGCCGAAGTCGGCGAAGGGCAAGAAAAAGAAGAGACACCTCAAGGTGGTGGAGGGATAATGTTGAACATACATAAGATAGAAGCGCGAGATCTCCCTGATTTATGGTTTCAGGCTGTGTCCGACGTACTCAGGATCGGCCGGCAGTTCACCATCGACAAGGGCTCTTTCGAGGGCCAGACCCGTTTGGAGTACGACTACTTCATCGGGCACGTAAAGTACCCGGGCACCAGGCCCATGTTGCCGGACATCCCTCCGCACCTGGGTATTCCGAATCCTGTAGATGAGGGGTACGTCTTCGGCGGCGAGGGATACGACCGCTCCTACGTCGAGTATGTGATGAGCGACCGCAAGGAACCCGGCGAGTCGTACACGTACGGGGAGCGTTTGACCAGATCTCGCATCGATGATGACAAGCTGTTTTGGCGGGCCAAGGGCAACAAAAATATGGTCGATTTACGTCGAGTAGATGACAAAGTTCTTTACAGGATGTTGAATCAGGACATCTTTTTGAACCAGATAGAATGGATCATTGACACCTATAAGAAGCACGGTCACCGCAACAACCAGATGGTGTTACAGGTCGCCGAGCCCACCGACCTGATCCTCAAAGACCCGCCGTGTCTCAGGCACATCGACACACGCATCCAAGACAACAAGTTGCATTTTTTCGTTTACTTCCGGTCCTGGGACTTGTGGTCTGGCCTGCCTGCAAACCTGGCGGGAGTTCAGGTGTTGAAGGAATACATGGCTCAAGCGATAGGTGTCGAAGATGGCGAGATGGTCCTCGAGAGCAAGGGCCTGCACTTGTACGGGTACGCGGAGAAGCTCGCGAAGATCCGCTGCATGGTAGAAGAATAGAAGATGAAGATCATTTACATCGCCGGGCCGTATAGTGCCCCAAACTCCTGGGCCAGAGAGCAGAATATCCGGGTTGCCGAGAAGGCCGGCCTGCAGGTTCTGCACCTGGGGGCAATGCCGCTGGTGCCGCACACCATGACGCGGTTCTACTTCGGGGCGGTGCCCGAGACTACGGTCATTGAAGGCGACTTGGAGCTGTTGCGCAGGAGCGACGCTGTGTTGTTCGTCGGCGACTGGGAGAATTCGGAGGGCTCGATGGAGGAACTGGAAGAGGCCCGCAGGCTCAACCTCCCGGGGTTCTTATCGATAGACGACTTGCTCGTCTGGTTGAGAGCCCAGTGGTTCAAGGAGCTACACCAGCAAGCATTACAGGAGCTTAGTAGGTGACTTTAAGAGGACCAGGCTGGGACTGCGAGACGTGGCTGATACGACCGGCCAAGCTCGCGCCCGAGCTGGTCTGCTTGTCCATCGCTGCCTGGGACGGGGTGTGGTTGTACCATGTCAACGACGCCTACGAGCCGTTGACGTTATTCGGTAACGCTGCCCCACCTGGGCGAACGGCCAAGGAAGCCTTCCGGTGGGTGTTGCGCGAGCCCGTGTCCTACGGCCTGAACGTCGCCTACGACGTGGCGGTGTGCCTGGCGCAGTGGCCAGATCTCTTCGAGGAGGTCTTCGAGGCGTACGACGCCGACAAGATCATAGACGTGGGCCTCAGTCAGCGATTGATAGACATAGCCAAGGGCAAATTCAAAATGATGCAGGCCTTGTTTGGCTACTCGTTGGCCGGCCTGGAATGTCGGTTGCTCAAGCGCGACCGCAGCGCACAGAAAAAGGGATCGGACATCTGGCGGTTGCGCTACAGGCAGTTACATAACGTAGCTTTGAAGCGCTGGCCGCCGTCGGCGACCCACTACGCTGTTGACGACGCCATCGGAGCCCGGGACGTTGGCCAGTATCAGTGGGACAGCGAAGACCGCAAGTACCTGCTCGATTCCCCGGCCCAGTCCAGGGCCGCCCTGGCTCTTCAGTTCATGATGTGCTGGGGGGTCATGACGGACGAGGAGAAGATAAAGAAGTTACAGCAGTACGCCGAGGAGAAGTACTGGGAGCTATCCGACGAGCTGGTCAAACCCCAACACGGCGGCATGGTACGCGGTTTTGAGCAGATACAGCGTAACTTGCGCTGGACGAAGAACATAAAGGCGGCCCAGCGTCGTATGGTGGACGTGTGTCGGGAGCAAGAGCTGCCGATCAAGCTCACCGATACCGGGTACAAAAAATACGTCAAGTACTTGAGAGAGAACGGAAGACTGGACGACGGGGGGGAGATATCCTTCGAGACGGTGTTCACTGAAGAGGAAATAGTAAAGTACGCCTCGATAGACGAGGACGCTTGCCGGAGGACGGGCGACGAGATGCTGATGGCGTTCTCTTTGCGCTCGCAGCTACATACGGTGCTGTATACGCACATCGAGGATCTTGAAAAGGGAGGCAACACCCCCATCCAGCCCAGGTATACGACCCTGGTGGACTCGGGGCGTACCGCGTGCAGCAAGAGTCGGACGGACGACGGAAAACGAACGCGCTCGGTCACTAACGGCTTCCAGTTCCAAAATCCCAAGCGGTCGTACATGTGGATCCCGCCAGGGGAGGAGAAGCCTGTTCCGCTCTTTCCTCCTGGGATAGGCATCAGGGAGTGCTTCGTCTCCCGACCGGGCAAGTACTTCGTGGACAATGACTATACGGGGTTGGAGCTGTGTACGGGGGCGCAGGCGTGTAAGGATCTAGTTGGCTATTCCAAAATGGGCGACGCGATGAACGAGGGCCTTGATCCGCATCTGGATTTCGGGGCCACGCTCATGGGCATAGCGTACAACGACGCGCTCAAGAGAAAGCACGATAAAGAGGTCAAGTTCTTTCGCCAGTTGGCGAAGATTTTCAACTTCGGGGCCCCGGGGGGCCTTGGCAAGCGGGGCATCGTGGGTTTTGCCCGCGGTTACGGTGTCACGCTGACTCTGGAAGAGGCTGCTCAGTACAAGTCCGACTGGTTGCAGAAGTACCCGGAGTGGGACGACTACTTCAGGTGGATTCGACAGCACCTGGAGCTAGACCTGGAAGAGCTGGACAGCGACTCCGAGACGGAGGCGATAGCTCGTGTCGTCGGCACCTTCGCCCAGTTGCGCGTCGGCCGGATACGGGGCCGCTGCAAGTTCACCGAGGCCTGCAACACCTTCTTCCAGGGCCTGGGGGCGGATGTGTCCAAGCGGGGCATGTGGGGCGTCATGAAGCGGTGCTACACCCGGGTGCCGGGCAGCGTGCTGTACGGCGTGCGTCCAGTCGGCTTTATTCACGACGAGATCTTGGCCGAGGTGGACATCGAGCTGGCGCACGAGCAGGCCTACGAGATGGCAGACGTCATGGTCGAGGAGGGCAACACGTTGCTTCCCAACTACCCGGTGAAGTGCGAGCCGGCCATCTCGAAGCACTGGTGCAAGGAAGCCGAGGCCATATTCGACAAGGATGGACGGTTGCAGCCGTACGACCTGGCGCGCGAGGGGCGCTGGCCGGTGTACTTCGATAAAAACGCGGAGTTCCGCGTTGACTGGAAGGAGGCAGCATAATGAACACGTCCGAGAAAACATAAGAAGAAAAACTAGCAGAGAGTCACAGAGAAGGGGAACGTCTACTGAGAGAACGTATTCCCGACGCAGCGCGCTTACAGGCCCCACGCGAGCAGAGGGGCAGATGAGTCTATTCTGATGAACGAAGACGATAAAAGCGAGCTATGGGAGAAGTTTGAAAAGTTTTTTAGGGAAAATCTCATTATCTGGGAGTTAGCGCAGAAATATATTTTTGACGTAATTAATGGGGGTTAGGATCACTATTCTACTCGAACTATTTTTGAAAGAATACGCTGGCATGTGCAGGTAGAAACAAGTGATCCTGATTTCAAAATTAATGACCATTTCCCCCTATTTATAGTCGATTGTTCATGTGGAAATACTCCCACTACGGCCCAAGTTGTTGGAAGGGGGATCCTCCAACGCAACGGCCTTGGGGAGTGCGGACACCACAGATCAATGACGGATTTTTTGAATTAAGAGAAGTAAAAACAAACTTAGATATAGAGGGTAGATTGTTTTCGGAAGTCAGGGGCAGTCTATTACAAGAGGAGAGAAGAGAGATGGCTACACCTAAGTTATTCAACATAGTCAAGAACCGAAAGCTCTTGAACGCTGTGGAGTGCTCTGCCACCCGATGCAAGGAGTCCCCCGAGGGCAACTGCCCGGGGGCGTTGTGGAAAGACCCGCACGACGTGGCATTGTGCTCCAAGCACATGGCCCTGGCGCACCAGTATTCGGAGTACCTGGCCTCGCAACCGCAGGAGAGCTTCGCCATCGTGCCGGGCACGGAGATAGAAGGTGTACAGGTGCCCCCGACCTGGCTGGACCGGGCCAGGGAGGTCATTACCTGGATACAGTCTCTGCAGAGGCAGGCAGAGGCGGTGGCAGCGGCTGCTCAGGGGCACGTGATCCAGCATCAGGCAGAGATGGAGGTGGTGTCCGCGGAGTTGCGCAAGACAAAGGGCACGCGCAATCAGATCAAGCAATACGAGGACGAGATAACATCCCCGCTTAAACAGGTTCTCAAGCGGATAGCCGAGCTGACGGCCCCCACCAAGAAGGCCATGGAGCAGGCCGAGGGACACCTCCGCGGTATCCTTTCTGCAGCAGTGGTGGCCGAGGCCAAGCGTAACCAGGAGCTTGTCGACCAGGCAGTGGAGGCTCACGCCACCGGCCAGGACGCCACTGTCGCCACGGGCCAGATGACCACTTCAACTGACCTGCCTGGGGTTTCGGTCAAGGTCATCTGGAATCCGATAGTGCAGGACATCGACAAATTGCCCGACGAATACGTCGAGCGCCGCCCGAACATGGCTAAATTGAAAAAGTACGTCGAAGGCTTCGATGGACGTGAACCCTACCCCCTTCCTGGTGTATCCTTCGTACAGGACGCCCCGTTACGGGTGCGTGGTACGTAGGACAGGATGCCACCGAGAAAAGACATCAAAAGGGTCGTAAAGCGACTGAAGAAGAAGAAGGTTACGATCAAGACCAAGACCAAGAAGAAAGCGGCGCATATCTGCGTCATGGCTCCAGGTGGGCCGGTGTTCTGTTCGTCCACGCCATCGGATGTGCGAGCTATCAAGAACTTAGTCTCGATGCTCAAGCGAAAGGGCGTGAAGCTCTAACTTCACCAGCCGTTTGCACCCAAGGGGATCACACCGTCGAAAGGCGCGGGCAGACGTTCTGCAGGTTGAGAAAAATATGTTCGGCTTCGGGGCTTACGTATTTACCGTGCTCTGAAACGGTTGCTTCGACGAACCCGTCTTCGTTGAATGTTTTGTGTTTTTCAACATAGGCACGAGAGCCTTCAGGTAAGGGGAAGTCGCAGTTCCAGCATTGGCCGTCGTAGGCGTCGCAGACAGAAGAGCTACCACCGCAGACGAACCTGTTGTACTGGTGCTTGGTTATCTTGAGCGAGCGTTTCTTGCAGCGTGGGCAACGTATAACTACATACGGAACAGGTTGGGGCATTTTCACCTTACTTCCAATGTACCCAGCTTGTCTCCACCTGGCAGACCTGCTGGCTGTTGGCCGGCACCGCCTCCAGCGCCGCGTAGCTGTACTGCGGCGAGTGTTTGGTGCGCGCCCCGTACGGGCCCAGGTAGCGCGGCCGGCGCACCAGAATGGCCAGGCGTGTAAGCTGCACGTGCTGCCAGCACTGGGCGTAGCGGTCCTTGCCGTGTAGAGCTTCCAGGCGGATGAGCGCGCACACGCGCGGAGCCCAGTGCAACGCGCGCTCGATGAAGATCCCCTCGCCGTCGTCGATGTATGGGGGATTCTGGATAGCCACGTCGGCCACAGGTCGCTCGGGCACGGGGACGGACAAAAAATCGGCGCAGACCACCGTGGCCAGCGGGCGGTTGTTCCTGAGTTCCACACAGCGGTCGGGGTCAATCTCGAAGGCCATCACCTGGGCGTGATCCTCGGGGATGAGCGCGCCCTCGCCGGCCGCGGGTTCGAGAAGGACGTCTTCAGCTCCGAGGCGGCACCAGGCCAGGAACTGCTCGGCGACGGAGGGGGGCGTCAACCACTGGCAATACAGCTCCTGGTGGGTCCGCTCTTCCTTGTTCTTGTGGGCCCCCACTACCCCAGCAGCTCCATGAGCTTGTCAGCCTTGATCGGAGCCCACCTGCAGATCCTAGGCAGATGATTGGCCCGGGGCTCGGTGCCGGTTTCCCAGCGGCTGATCGTCGGGGAGGTCAACCGAAGCTGCTCGGCCGCCTGGGTTTGCGTGAGCTTCTTCTTCTCTCGCGTCTCTCGAAACCACGTCTGAAAATTGGGCATGAGGGGGAGAGTAGCAATACGCTTGCGATAGTGCAAGATCTGTGTACAATAGGCTCCATGTCGAACGAACCGCCCGTTCTCACGGCTCCGGCGTCAACTCCGAGCCCAGAAGAGCGTGATCGGATTGTGAGGGAAGCGCAAGAGCTGTCCCAGAAGCTGATCATGCAGTCGGTCGAGAACAGCACGGCCGTGGCGTTGCTTGCGGCCGAGTCCTTCATTGCGTACCGTACGGCCGGAGCCCAGATGCCGTTGCAGGACGTGATGGACAATATATGGGACAACTTGCCGGGAATGTATCTAACGGCGCTGAAGCTCCAGATTGCGGATACGAAAGGAGAAAAACCGTGAACAACCCGAACGTCTCGAAGCCTGCGCCCACTCCCGAAGACGTCATGGCCAGTATGCGGATTCGCATATTAGAGCTATCCTACAACGATTCTTTGATCTTCGATGAGAACGACCGGGAGTACATCATGGGCCTCAAGATGCTGATGGAGATGGAAGAGCCACTCGATATCAGCTGCGCCGGACGCGTGAACACGATATACCAGGCGGTGAGGCAGAACGCCTTCACGATGTAGAATGAGCACCTACTTCGAGATAGCCTGCCGCGACTGCGAGTGCGACATGCACGAGCAGCGGGACATCCGCGACGAGGACGACCTGCAGAACGTGCTGGACAACCTGGAAGCGTTCGTGACGTTTTACGAGGCCGTGAAAAACAGGATGGAAGCGACCGTACGTGTCGGGGGCGGCTACATCGATTTCGACTGGTTGGAGAGGCACAAGGGACACCGCCTGGCAGTGCGTTGTGAGTACGAAAACTGGGAGCAGCTGGAACAGCGACTCGCTACCGGGTTGAGCTGGTGGGACTACTAGAAAGCCGAAAAGCCAGGAACACCATGAGCAAGATACAGACGACGTCAGTGAATGACGCCTACCGTGTAGGTTGGGGTAGAACCTTCATGAAAAGGTGTCCTGTCTGCCTGGGCAAGATTCCCTACGAGGGCGGTCGCATCCCTGTCGAGATCTGCGAGTGCGGCAACTGTAAGTGTGACGGGTGTGTGGAAGACCGTAGAAGAGAGCGAGAGGGGTTTCCGCCGGCAGAAAAACCTTCTGGCGGTGTCATTCACCCCCCGGGAGAGCAGGGGTAGACGTTCAGGGCCGGCTGATCTACTATCGAGGAGATGAAGGGTCAGGGTGTCAGGCTGCTGGATGTCTTCGTGGTCGGTCCAGTGTTTTTCTGGAGCGGCCGCAGGCTCGCCGATAATGAGCCTATTTTCGGCGGTTTGCTCATGACGTTGGGGGCCTTGACGGTGTTTTACAACGGGGCCAACTACATGACCCAGGCTCGGTTGTACGACCGCATCTACAGCGATACGGGGGCGGACCCCTGGCAGTTGCAGCGGGGCATCGAGGTCGAGATGGAGCACACCACCGACCCGGCCCAGGCCCGAAAGATAGCCATCGACCACCTTCGGGAACACCCCAAGTACTACAGCAAGCTCATTCAAGCGGGTCTGTAATGGCAGCCATCAAACCGCACCTGGCCCGAGACGGCGAGAATACCGAGGAGCAGCGAGAATACTGGCGCTGCACCAGTGAGGGTCTGGCCGGCCTGGGCGCGGATAAGGTGTGCCCGACTCCCCAGGAGATAGCCAATGAGGCGCACGCCGGCCTGTTGAATACGGCCTGGGTTCGCAAGGCGCTGGTCCTGCAGATACAGGGTCGGACGATATGGATCGCCTACGGTAAGAACGACGAGCCCGTCATCGCCATCAGCCACCCGCCGCGGGGCCCCGCCTGGAGCCCCTTGGGAGGGGCGAAGAAGACGACGATCCTCGGCTGGACGACGAAAATGGGAGCCCCGAGCTTTTCTCTGCCGGCCGGAGCGCCGGCAATGGGCGGGGCGTGTCCCGGGGCCACTGCAGGGCAGACAACCTCGTCTCCCGAGTCGCGCGAGAGCCAGGCGAAGAAGTTGGTGCCGTTGCTCAACAAGTACCAGGGAGGCCGCGAGCTGTTCAAGGTAGAACGAGTAAACGTGGCTCAGACGATCTGCGAGTTCTGTTATGCGGAGGGCGGCAAGTACTCTACCAGTGTCGTGCAGAACGCCCAGCTCATGCGCTTCGCCTGGGCCAGGCGAGCAGTCAAGCGCCCAGGTCACATGCCTGGGGTGTCGGAGTTCTATTCGGTCATGCTCGATGCCATCGACGCTGCCGACTTCAAGTTGTACAAGGAACCCAAACAGTACTTGGGCAAGCGGTTCTTCAGGTTGCATGACAGCGGGGATTTTTTCCATGCAGCCTATCTCGCGCAATGGAAGAAGATTACGTTGTATTATCATCCGTACTTTGGCGGCGAGAAGCTGCGTTTCGCTGACTCGGCCGATGACGAGGTGGTTATCGAGCAACCAGGGGACGGGCACCCGAATCCGATCTACTTCTGGGCTCCGACACGCATCTGGGCCGAGGGGAAGCACCGCATACAGCTTGTCAATCGTGTCAACGGTATTTCCGTGAAGGGCAAGCCGACCTGGGACAACTTCCAGATCCGACCGAGCGCCTATCACATCAACCAGCACGGCCCGTTCATTGATCTGGACGGTTGGGCCGCGCCCACCACGGTTTTCGACAAAGAGACGAAAGAGACGGCCGAGGGCCAGGACTTCGACTGGGATTGTAGAGCTTACGCTGTCAAGTTCGGCCCGAGCTGCCGGGGAGCAGACAGCGACTCAGAAGGACCAGGAGGGGGCGAAGAAGGATGCCGCGAGTGCTGGCTTCAGTACAACAAGGCAGTAAACTACACCCTTCATCTGTGAGGCGGATGTGTCAAGACGAGAGACGTTCGAGGAGAAGGTAAAGCTGTTCGAGGAGAGAACTCCCGCGAAGTTGTTCTCCGTGGACGTCTTCGATCACCCAGGTTTCCGGTATACGACGCCGAGCGCAATCAAGGAAACGCTACCGGCTAAAGAGCGCCGGAAGCTGGGGTGTTTTGAAAAACAGATATCCAAGTACTGCTACACCACTGACGATGGAAAATCGAGGTGTAGTAAAGTCAAAAGGGACGCCAAGGTCGAGGCCAAGGGCCGAACAGTATATACCAAGATTGAAAAGAAGTTCACTGGCGGTCGTTGTCCTCCTGATGAGGGTAACGTGTGTTCTGAAGACCTGCAGGTCTACGACGAGCGGTGCAAGGCCAAGAGGCAGCCCTGTGAGTCTGATCGCTCGGCCTGCCCGGTGCAGCTCGTCTGGGTGAAGGGCAAACCAAACCTGCGGTTCTGCATCCGGCAGAAAGAGCCTGGTTATCTCGTGCCGGTCAAGGACGTGCAGCAGGCGATGAAGATCAGCAACGAGGCGTGCAAGAAGTGGCCATACCAGCTCGGGATGCGGGAGCAGGCCGAGGGCGGCGAGGAGGAGGGTTGGGATCCACAGTTCTTCTATATGAACGCCCCCATCCTCACCAAGGCCCGCAAGGCCTATCCCAAGAGCGGCGGCCTGGGGGTGCTTCCGCGGCCGCCACAGCCGCCGCAGAAGGGCAATCCCATCTGGCTGGCCATCGGCCTGGCGATGGGCCTGGCCGGCGCAGCGTTGTTGAAAACGGGCAAACCGACCGAGGCCCCTTCGACATGACCTCGGGGGCGCTCCTGGCGCTTCTGGCGCTGGGGGCATGGTGGTATCGCAGGACGGTCCAGTACGAGATTGCCGAGCGCGCGGTTCAGGTAGCGGAGCTGGAATCCAAGCTGAGAAGGGACACAGGGGGGCTTACAGGGGCTCAGAGAAAGCGCCTGGCCGTCTCGGCGTTCCTGGGATGGGTTCCTGGGTGGTGCGTCCCGGTAACCGGCCTGGGGCTCGACCTGCTCATCGAGCGGGCCGTGCGGCGCTTGAAAGTCAGTGGTCGTCTGGGGTAGTCTGGGTGATCACAGCCGGGGCACACTGCCCTTGGAGGACCGATTATGGGAATACTTCAAAATACCGTACCCAAGGGGATGCGCATTTTTCATGCGCAGCGAGAGATCAAGCGAGCCAAGGGCAAGTCGGACCCCGAGATCCAGGCGGTCGTGAACGAGGCCGTGCGCGTGGGCTCGCCCTCCGAGACGACTTCGCAGACGCTGCAGCGCATGAGATTGACCGAAGAGAAGATCAACCAGTTTATGCGGGCGGCGTACCCGTACCCGAGCCCGCCGACCTAGTCTTCGGTAACGTCGATCACCTTCGACATGTCGATAGGTGGTAATCCGGTGCTGTCCTTGGTAGCGCCACCGATGAAGCCTTGCTTGTCGGTGGCCCGGGACAGCGCGCCAGTGGCGGCCGCCATGCTGTCGAGCAGCTTCTTCCAGTTGACAGGCTTGGTGCTCTTCTTGCGCATGGCCACGGGTATCTTCGAGAAGCCCGTCACCGCGTAGTCCAGGCGCTTGACGGCCTGCAGGTGTCGCTTGCGGACCTTGGCCAGGGCCTTCTCGAACTTGGCCATCTCGTCTTCGGAGTACTTGGACTTCTTTTCGGATACGGAGAGCAAGTCCTGCTTGGTCTTCTGCCACTCGAAGGCGGCTGCTATTAGTTCGCGCAGTATCTGATCGGGCTTGATGGGGGCCATGTTCTACCTATTAGACCGGAACGCCGAGCAGGCGGTCGGTGAGTTTCGTCCAGCGGTTGTTTGACATCTCGCTGTTTACTGCGGCGCGCACACCCTCGACGGTACCAAGGATGCGCAGGTTCTTGCTGGTGCGGGTGACGGCCGTGTAGAACAGCTGCCGTTTGAGCATACGACTCTGGGCTGCGTCAGCAATGAACAGGACGTTCTCCCACTCGCTGCCCTGGGCCTTGTGGACCGTCATGGCGTAGGCCAGGTCTACGTGCTGGAAGTGCTCGCCGTTCAGGGTGTAGACGCCGTCGGGATGCTCTTCGTCTTCCAGGCCATCGAACCGAACCTCGGCGAAAGACTCGGAAGCGTTCTTATTGTCCATGTAGATCTTTGTCACGACGCCTGTGTCGCCGTTCGATAGGCCTAGATTGGGCATATTGTGAGTAAAGATGACTTTGTCTTCTACGTAGATCCGGTAACGCTGTGCCTTCTCGTTGAACCCTCCGTCGAAGTACCGGCTTTTGTCGTCCGAGCCGCTATTGGGGTTCAGAGCCTTCTGCACTTCCAGGTTGATGGTGTGCGCGGTGGCCCTGGGGTCGGGCTTGCGCATGGGGGTCAACACCTGCAGCTGCTGTTCGTCCCCGCGCTCACGCGCACGCCGGTACGCTCCTACGACCAGCTGTACGATGTCATTGGTAGTCCTGGCCTGGTAGAAGCGGAAGTCCCCGTCGGGGCTCTCGACGGGGTCCAGGCTCGGCATCATCTTGTTGATGATACGAGGGGCGTTGTCGATGACCCAGTTCTCGCCGGCCTGTCGGTGCGTGGTGGTCAGCATGAACACGGGCACCACGTAGTCCTCGCCCCGTCGAGCACGCAGCACGTCCGTGAAAGGCTGCCCGGGGCCGACCGGGGGCAGCTGGTTGCTGTCGCCGACCAGCAGCAGGCGCGTGTGCGCGGACAGCGCCTCCACCAGATGCGAAGCCATGCGGATATCGACCATCGAGGCCTCGTCGATGACCACCACGTCAGCCTCGATGGGGTTCTCCTGGTTGCGCTTGAACCCGGTGGGTGTCCATTCCAGCATCCGGTGGATGGTGCTCGCCGGCCGGCCGGTGGCCTGGCCCATCCGCCTGGCGGCCTTGCCGGTGAAGCTGGCCAGGGCCAGCGTCTCTCCGCGCGCGGACATGGCGTCCAGGGCCGTGCGCAGGGTGGTCGTCTTGCCCGTACCCGGTCCTCCGGTCATGCAGGCCACCGGAAGTTGCACGAGCGCCGAGGCGGCCAGCTCCTGGTTCGGGTCGAGCCGGAACTTGCGGGTCGGAAGTGGTATGGGCTGTACGGGTTCGTTTACTGCGCGTCCACGAAGGACGTCGGCCACCTCGCGCTCGGCCGCGTCGATATCGGCCAGGAACAGCGCGTGTGTGCGTACGGCCAGGTAGGGGCTCTCTTTCAGAATCTCGGCGATCTGCTCGGGAGCGTAGGGGCCGACCGCTCTCCGTCGGGGGTCGGAGATCCAACCCTCGGTACGGCAGAGATGTCCCACCGTCCTGGGCATCAGATAGCAGTCGCCACCTTCGCGGTCCCAGTCGAAGCTGCCGGCCGCTGCAAGCACTTCGAGCACATCGCGTATCTTCGCGCGGATGCGCCTGGGGTCGTCCGTCTCCATGTGGTAGGGGTTGTTCTTCTTTTTCGTCGACCACTTGTCGATGTAGTTGAAGCTCCATCCGGGCTGGTCGACTAGATAGTAGGCGTCCTCACGGATAGCGCGTTTGAAGTCTTCGACTCCGAGAGCTTTGATGGCTCGGGTGACTTTTATCCAGCCCAGGCCCAGGTCCACCATCTTGATCACGGTGTTGGCCTTGTAGGCGAACTCTTTGTAGACCTCGTGAATCTTCTGGGCGCGCTCCTCAGTGATGCCCGAGACGCGCGTCAGCTGGTCGGGGTGGTCGGCCATGACCGAGAACAGCTGCTCGCCCGGGAACTCCTTGGCCAGCGCGGCTGCGCGCTTCTGGCCGATGTCAGGCAGGCGCGACATCAGCCAGGTGACCAGTCCGCCCTTCGAGCCCGGCAGGTAGGTCACAAGGTCTGTGACCCTGAACTGCTCGTCTCCTCGAGGGGAGTAGGAGCGGTGGCCGATGGCTTCGAGGACGTCCCCCTTCTCTATCTCGGCGTCCTCGCCCACGTCGAACGCGCCCAGCCAGACATCCTTGCTGCCGTCTTCCAGTTCCATCTGGATGATTTTGAAGTTCGTACCCGCGCGCTCGTAGATGATCTTCTTGACGGTGCCCTTGCGGCGCTCTTCCTCGCTCTCGGGGGGTCGGCTTCCGGTCAGTTCGTCGAATTCATCAAAGCCGTTTGGCATCTATCCCTCCATGCGTTCGGCACAAGTAGGACCGAGGCCGCGTGCGATGGACTCCGGGTCGGTCAGTTCGCGCCCGCAACGGGAACACATTCCCGAATGCCAGACTTCTACCCGGTCGGTGTTCAGGTTGTGCCAGGTCCAGTCCCAGGCCTTCACGCTCGGCGCGTCCGTGGACAGCTGGCTCTTGTAGCTGTAACGGTACGTGCCATCGGGGAAGATCGTGCCGATGAACTGGTAGTCGCGCTGGTTGTCGGGGCCGGTGAGCACCGAGACGAACAGCGGCACGTCGGCCTCGTTCTGCCCTTCACGGGTCTTGGCTCGCCGCACACGGTAGGTGAAGTGGTCGTCCGTGCGCTTGCTCACCAGGGTGACGGTCGCGTTGCCGCCAAGGATGTAGTTTTTCCGGTATTCCGGTGCGAGTTGTCCTGACATTGTTGCCTCTCTGGGGCGAGTATATCACTACCACGTCCGTGTACGGTTTCGCAAGAGTAAGGGCTCAAAAGTTCCTGATATTGGTTTGCCTCCTGCTGCTGTTCTGCAGCGTTTCTAAATTGGACGGCTCAGGGCCGTGTTAGTTCAATATCGTCCGGTTCTTTTTCTCGCGTTTCGTACGGCTGAAGATCTGCTCCCAGTAGGCCGGCGATGCCACTCGGGCCGGCCCCTTGTGGACGCAACGGGATGGATACTAGCCTTCAAGGTCACAGGCCTAGAACCAATCGGGCTCGTCCTTGTAGTACTCGCAGTATTCGAGGTAGTCCTTGTGCGCGGCGTTTTCATCGTCCACCGGAGCGGGCTCGCCGTTGCCGTTCGAGCCGGTCTGGCCGGTCTGGCAGTTGATATGGAAGCTGACGCCCTTGCCGTTCTGCTTCATCCAGTCGATCATCTCACCCGCGTTGATGGCCCCGCCGCAGCCCGCGCATCGTCCGTCGTATTTCGCTCTGAAGGTCTTCATTCGTTGTCTCCTGGGCCGCCTGGCCCGCCTGGCCCGCTGTATGTGACTTACTACGCAGTAGTAGACGGGCTCAGGGGCCTGGGTATTCAGTCTGGTAGCCCCAGGGTCGCATTTTTGTGGGATTTTGCCCTACATCTATGCCAGAAAGAGACTGTTTCTGGCACAGGGGTAAATACCTGTAAGTACTTGAAATCATTGAGTTTTTCCTGGTCTTTGCCCTTCGGTTTTCCGGCTCAAGGTAGTCAGATGTAGGCACAAAATTCGACCTTTTGTCCCTTGTTTGGCGCTTTTGTGAATAGTGCCGCACCCTGGGCGTCTACCCGTTTGACGTTCAAACGACAACGACCGGGCCGGGATGGCCCAGAAAACGAAAACGGCATAGAGCCGCAAAAAGGAGGTAAGAATGCATTATGGAACTGCAGTCCAGGTAGATGGGTCTATGAGATATCTGTACACGTGCCCAAGAGGTACGATCGCGATCGATGTCAATGGATCGCGCGCCGAGCTTTGGCACTGCTTGAATGGTGGTCGGTTGACCCCGCGTGATGACCGCGATGCGTGGGCATCGCACCGGATGGTGCGAGAGGAGGAGAGCGAGGCCTGAGCCCCATGCTGGGGGCGGGGGCCCCCGTCCGGGGCCCCCCCCCCCCCACGGCCGAGCTGCGCGACGCCTACGACCAGCTCCGCCGCGAGTCGGCCGACCACGAGCGGATGCAGCGGCAGCTCGAGGCCACCCAGCGGCTGGAGTCGCTCGGGCGCCTGGCCGGTGGCGTGGCGCACG